>JBDZVW010000008.1:0-20427 GCA_040255885.1 Betaproteobacteria bacterium | reverse complement strand
AATTGAGCGGCAATTGCCGGTAGCTTTTGATTTCACGGCGCACGATGTCGCTGATCACTTCTTCGTGCGTCGGTCCGAAGCAAAAATCGCGCTCATGGCGATCCTTGATGCGCAGCAGTTCCGGCCCGTACTGCTGCCAGCGGCCCGATTCCTGCCACAGCTCGGCCGGCTGCACCGCCGGCATCAGCAGCTCGATGCCGCCCGCCGTGTCCATTTCCTCGCGCACGATGTTTTCCACCTTGCGCAGCACCCGCAAACCGAGTGGCATCCAGGTGTAGAGGCCGGACGCCAGCCGTTTGATGAGTCCGGCGCGCACCATCAGCCGATGGCTGGCGAGTTCCGCGTCGGCGGGTGCTTCCTTGAGCGTCGAGATGAAAAACCGGGAGCTGCGCATGTCTGGTCCGAAAATCAAAAAACCCTTATTCTACAGAAGGATGTCAGATAATCGGAATGAATATGATTTTTGGTTCACAGCGCCGGGCGCGCCGCAGCAACGACGAGGCCGTGTATGTCAGCGAACGCCGCGGCGTGCGCTCGCTGCATATCGGCAGCGACGTCATCCAGAGCTCGATGCGCATCGCGCGTCCGGATGATCTGGAGCTTGCATACACGCGCGGATTGATGGCGTTCCTGCTGTTCAATCCCGAGCCGCGGCGTATCCTGATGATCGGGCTGGGTGGCGGCTCGCTCGTCAGATTCATTCATCGCCGCATGCCGCAAACCCGCATCACGGCGGTCGAAATCAATCCACGGGTGGTGGCGGTGGCGCGCGACTGCTTCGGCCTGCCGCCGGAGGACGGCCGCTTCCGGGTCGTGATCGGCGACGGCGCCGACTACCTCGACGGGCGGCGCGCCTGTGCCGACGTGATCGTGATCGACGGCTACGATGCGCACAAACAGGCGGCGTCGCTGGTGACCGCCGGCTTTTACCGCGCGTGCGTCGCGGCGTTGACGCAGGACGGCGTCGCCACGGTCAACCTGTGGAGCGATGATGGCCAGCCCGGCCGCTGTCTGGGCCGCATCGCCGAGACGTTTCCCGGGGGGGCGGTATCGTTCAAGGCCGGCCGCCATGGCAATCTCGCGGTGCTGGGATTCAAGCGTCAACCCGCGGCCGCGCTGTGGCAGGCGCTGGATGAGCGTGCGGTTCAGCTCGAACGCACCTATCAACTGGAATTTCCGCGCTTCGTCGCGGCGCTGCGCGGGCGTCCCGCCGGCGCTGCCGGCGTCCGCTTTTAATCAGCGGCCGGATGTGAAAAAATTGATACAAGTCAAAGTATCAACGGGTGATGGACATGATCGATCGTGATGGATATCGCCCCAACGTCGGCATCGTCATCTGCAATCGCAGAAACGATGTTTTCTGGGGGAAGCGCGTCAATCAGCATGCCTGGCAATTCCCGCAAGGCGGAATCGACCCCGGTGAAAGCCCCGAAAGTGCGATGTATCGCGAGTTGCGCGAGGAAGTCGGTCTCAATCCCAATCATGTGCGGGTGCTCGGCCGCACGCGCGAATGGCTGCGCTACGAAGTGCCGCCGCAATGGCTGCGCCGGGACCCGCGCGGCAATTACCGCGGACAGAAACAAATCTGGTTTCTGCTGCGCCTGATCGGGCGCGACTGCGATGTGTGTCTGCGTGCGACCAGCCATCCGGAATTCGACGCCTGGCGCTGGAATGACTACTGGGGCACGCCGGGATCGGTCGTCGAGTTCAAGCGCGACGTCTATCACAAGGCGCTGACGGAGCTCGAACAGTACCTGTTCGTCGGCCACCCGGCGCGCTCGCGCCGTCACGGTCAGGCGCGTCGGCCGTGACGCGGAACAGCGGCAGGGTTGCCGGGCCGGTGTCAACTTGTCGTGTCAGGCATGGTCAAACATGACATAAGCCGTGTGACAGCAGCTCGACAAGGCCGCCGCCGCAGCGGCAAACCATAAAGGAGAATGCCATGCTCGGAGATTTTGCGCCGCTGTCATCATCCCTGCTGCAACCCGCAACCAGCTACCATTACCCGACGCAGGAAATGCGCGAGCGCATCGGTCTGGCCGACCCGGCGCTCGACGTGATGACCGACTTGAGGCGCGTCACCGCGATCATCATACGGCCGAACGAAACCATAGACGAAGCGCGCAGGCGCATGGTCGAGTGCGGCGTGCGGCTGCTGCTGGTGCTCGACAGCCAGCGCAAGGTGGTGGGGCTGATCACCGCCACCGACATCCTCGGAGAAAAGCCGACGCTCGTGGTCACGGAGCGCGGCTGTCGCCGCCAGGACGTGCTGGTGGGCGATATCATGACGCCGCAGGCGCGACTCGAAGTGCTCGATATTCGCGACGTTCAGCATGCCTGTGTCGGACATATCGTTGCCACGCTGCAGAAAACCGGGCGCCAGCATGCAATGGTGGTCGAAGTCGGCAGCGACGCCCGCCAGACCGTGCGCGGGCTGTTTTCGGCGACGCAGATCGCGCGCCAGCTTGGCGTCTCCATCGAGCCGGACCGCATGGTCAACACCTTCTCCGAAATCGAGATGCTGCTTGCCCACTGACGCGTTCGTTGACAGTTATCGGGGCATTATTTACACTAAGTTCAGATATTAGATTCAGTCTAATTTAGTGGTTTGAGGTCGATCTGATATCCGCATGTCATGCACCGCGACGCACTGGCGCGTTTTCGCCGGACCGATTGCGGCGCGCGACGAACTTGCATTGATAATTTGTCATCGATTACATGGAGGCAACCTATGCAGCTCAAAGGTTCCAAGACCCATCAGAATCTGAAGGACGCATTCGCCGGGGAATCCCAGGCCAATCGCCGTTATCTCTACTTCGCGGCCAAGGCGGACGTCGAAGGGCAGAATGACGTGTCGGCGGTGTTCCGTTCGACGGCCGAAGGCGAAACCGGCCACGCCCACGGGCATCTGGAGTATCTCGAAGCGGTGGGCGACCCGGTCACCGACGTGCCGATCGGGCTCACCCGCGACAATCTGAAGTCGGCGATCACCGGTGAAACCCACGAATACACCGACATGTATCCCGGCATGGCAAAGGCCGCGCGCGACGAGGGTTTCACCGAAATCGCGGACTGGTTCGAGACTCTGGCCAAGGCGGAACGCTCGCACGCGAACCGCTTCCAGAAGGCACTGGACGCACTGGCCGACTGAGCGTCGCCCAGACTCGATCCGGCTGCAGGACCCGCGGCAAGCGGCAGCACGTTTTCCGCGCGGTCCTGCGGCGTTTTTCGTTATACAATCGGAATAATCATGACCGCTCGCGAGGGCAGCCTCGAGGCGCCCAAGCGCCTGCCGATAGACTGGCGCAATCCGGATTTCTACGACGAGGAAAAACTCTTCACGGAGTTGCACCGCGTCTATGACATCTGTGCCGGCTGCCGCCGCTGCGTCAACCTGTGCACCGCGTTCCCGCGCCTGTTCGATCTGATCGACGACAGCGCCAGCGGCGAACTGGACGACGTCGATCGCAGTCGCTACTGGGAGGTCGTCGATCGCTGTTACCTGTGCGATCTGTGCTTCATGACGAAGTGTCCGTACGTGCCGCCGCATCCGTGGAACGTCGATTTCCCGCATCTGCAACTGCGGGCCAAGGCGTTCAAGTACAAGAACGGCAAGACGCGCTTTCGCGACAAGCTGCTGACGAGCACCGACGCAGTCGGCAGGCTGGCATCGATTCCGGTGGTGGTGAGCGTCGTCAATGCGGCCAACAAGGCGCGCCCGACGCGCGCGCTGATGGACAGCATGCTCGGCGTGCACAAGGACCGCGTGCTGCCGCCGTACGACAGTGCGCGTTTCCGCAGCACGGCCCGCGCCGATGCTTCGTTTCCGGTGAAAGACGGCGAGCGCACGCCGGGCAAGGTTGCGGTGTTCTCGACCTGCTACATCAACTACAACGAGCCCGGCATCGGCCACGATCTGCTGAAGATACTCGCGCACAACGAGGTTCCGGCGACCGTCGTCGAGAAGGAAGCCTGTTGCGGCATGCCCAAGCTCGAACTGGGCGATTTCGAAGCAGTCGAAAAATACAAGAACCTGAACATCCCGGTGCTGGTGAAGCTGGCGCGCGACGGCTACGCCATCGTGACCGCCGTTCCGTCCTGCACGCTCATGTTCAAGCAGGAACTGCCGCTGATGTTCCCCGACGATGGGGACGTGGCGACGGTGGCGAAAGCGATGTTCGATCCGTTCGAATATCTGTCGCTGCGGCACCGCGACGGCCTGCTGAAGACCGATTTCAAGCACGGGCTCGGAAAGGTTTCATATCATGTCCCGTGTCACCTGCGGGTGCAGAACATGGGATTGCGCACGCGCGAGCTGCTGCAGATGGTACCGGACACGACGGTGACCACGGTCGAGCGCTGCTCCGGCCACGACGGCACGTGGGGCGTGAAAAGCGAATATTTCGAGGAATCGATGAAAATCGGCCGCCCGGTATTCCGGCAGATGGCGGAACCGGAGCCCGATTACATCAGTTCGGACTGCGCGATCGCGGGACGCCAGATCCGGCAAGGTATCGGCGACAGCAGCGCACAAAAACGGCATCCGCTGACGCTGATCCGGATGGCATACGGTCTTTAACCGCAACGACGAGGAGTACGGCACATGGCCAGCGCAAGCGCAACTCTGCACGAATCCCCCGAGTCCCTGTCGAAGGAAACCGTCGATCTGCACCGGGCGCTGGTCTCGCTGCAGGAAGAGCTGGAGGCGGCTGACTGGTACCGGCAGCGCGCCGATGCCTGCGGCGACCCGGCGTTGAAGGAAATCCTGCTGCACAACATGCGCGAGGAAATGGAACACGCAAGCATGGTGCTGGAGTGGATTCGCCGCAACTGCAGCGACTTCGCGCAGCATCTGCGCACCTACCTGTTCACCGACGGTCCGATCACCGGCATCGAGGAGGCCGACACCGGCAAGGCGCCGGCCGCCGCCGCTACCGTTTCCGACACCGGCACGGCGCCCGATACGCGACTCACGATTGGTTCCCTGAAAGGAGATGCAGCATGAATTACCTCAATCGTCATCAGGCGTCGTTCCCGGACAAGATCTGGGAAGAGATCGACAGGGAGATCGCCGCTGCCGCACGCGATTTGCTGACCGGTCGCCGGTTTCTCGATCTCGACGGGCCGTACGGCGCCGGGCTGGTGTCGGTCGAGGTGGGCTCCGACAGCTATTGCCGCCAGCCGGCGCCCGATGAAGCGGGCGCGGTGATCAGCCGTGCGATCTCGGTGCCGATGATCCGCAAGACGTTCAATCTGAGCGTGCGGCGCGTCGAGGCGCATCTGCAGATGGGCGCACCGCTCAGTCTGACCGCCGCGGCTGACGCGGCCGAGGCGGTGGCGCGGCGTGAAGAAGAATTCATCTATTACGGCCAGACCGATTTCGGACTCGAAGGACTGATGACCGCGCGTGGACGCAACAAGCTCAACCGCGGCAACTGGTCCACGCTCGACCGCGCGCTGAACGATGTGCTCGCGGCGGTGACCGAGCTTGACGGCAAGGGGTTTCACGGGCCGTATGCGTTTGCGCTCGAGCCGGCGCTCTACAACGGCCTGTTCCGGCGCTACGAAGGCAGTGATCTGCTGCAGATCGAGCACATCCGCAAACTGTGCGCGCTCGGCATCTACAAGGCATCGATAACCGGCGCGGTGGTGGTCGATGCGCGCGTCGGCCGGCTGCTGGTGGGGCAGGATCTGATGGCCGGCTATTCGGCCAACGATGGCATCCACTATCAGCTGTTCGTCAGCGAAAGCCAGGTATTGCTGCTGGAGGAACCGGAAGCGATCTGCACGCTTGAAGCCGCCGGCCGCAGCGTAAAAGCGTAGCAAAGGTTTTTTTCGCGAACCAGCACGAGACGAGATCGACCAGATGCCAGCCATTACTCCGGACAGCCTGCTCACGCTCGAGGCGTACGCGAAGGAGCGCAATGATTTTCGCGCGCGCGTGATGGCACACAAGCAGGCGCGGATCGTCCATGTCGGCGCGCATATCACGCTGATCTTCGAGGACGAACTGACGATTCGCTATCAGGTGCAGGAAATGCTTCGCGTGGAGCGCATCTTCGAGGAAGCGGGCATCCGTGAAGAGCTGCAGGCCTACAATCCGCTGATTCCGGACGGCAGCAACTGGAAGGCGACGATGATGATCGAATATCCGGACGTGGAGGAGCGCAAGCGCAAGCTCGGCGAACTGGTCGGCATCGAGGACCGGATCTGGGTACAGGTTGCGGGCGCGGCGCGCGTTCATGCGATTGCGGACGAAGATCTGGAGCGCGCGACCGATGAAAAAACGTCCGCCGTGCATTTCCTGCGCTTCGAACTCGAACGCAACATGACAGGTGCATTGCGTGACGGCGCGGCGCTGACGATGGGCGCCGATCATCCGCACTACCAGGAAGCGGTCGATGTCGACGCGGCCGTCCGGGCGTCTCTTCTGAATGATCTGACCGTGTGACGGTTTGCTGCGCCGCCGTTTTTCCAGAGTGTCGTCGCCGGTGCCGCGCGTTGCCGGCATTTGCGCCGGCAGTGAATGATTGCGCCCGACTCGCTATAATTGAGGCAACAACAAGAGAGGGCAGCCAATCATGCTAGAAGCGCGCTTGCTGAATTTGTTCGAGAACCGTCTGCGTCAGCTCGATCTCCCGGTGACGGTCAGCTTGTGGAACGGCAGGACGCTGGGTTCCGCGGCCGCCCCCAAGGTGGCGATACGGCTGCGCAACCGGCAGGCGCTGTCGTCGTTCGTGAAGCCCAGCATGGGCAAGCTGGCAAAGCGCTACGTCGAGCAGGACATCGACGTCGATGGCGATCCGCGCGACGTGCTCGATCTCGGCGAGACGCTGTGCGATGCCGGCAGCAGCGTACGCAGTCTGGGGCGCCATCTGCCGAAATGGTTTCGGCACACCAAGCTCTTCGATCGCAAGGCGATTCACTATCACTACGACGTCAACGACGATTTCTTCGGGCTGTGGCTGGATCACAACCGCGTGTATTCGTGCGCTTATTTCCGGCGTGCCGACGACACGCTCGATCAGGCGCAGGAACAGAAGCTCGATCACATCTGCCGCAAGCTCCGGCTCCAGCCGGGCGAGCGCTTTCTCGACATCGGCTGCGGCTGGGGCGCGCTGATCCGCTGGGCGGCGCGCAACTACGGCGTGCGCGCGACCGGCATCACGCTGTCCGACAATCAGCACCGCTATGCCCGCGAAAAAATCGCCGCGGAAGGGCTGGCGAAAAATTGCGAAGTGATGCTGATGGACTATCGCGATCTGCCGGAAACCGAACCGTTCGACAAGATTGCCAGTGTTGGCATGGTCGAGCACGTCGGCCGCACGAACCTGCCGGTTTATTTTGCAAAGATTTTCCGCTTGCTGCGGCCGGGCGGCACGCTGATGAATCACGGCATCGCGCTCAATCTGCTCGACCAGGGAGAGCTTGGCAGCGACATGGGCAACTTCATCGACGAGTACGTCTTTCCCGGCGGCCAGCTTGCGCACATTTCGCAAATGATCGCGGAAATGTCGCGCCAGGGACTGGAATGCTGGGACGTCGAAAGCCTGCGTCCGCATTATGCCCGCACGCTGTGGCACTGGGTCGACCGCCTCGAAGCCAACCGCGAACAGGCGGTGAAGATGGTCGGCGAAAAGATCTACCGCATCTGGCGCATCTACATGGCCGGTTCGGCGCACGCGTTCGAGCGCGGCTGGCTGTCACTCTACCAAGTGCTGGCGGGCAAGCCGCTGGAAAGCGGGACGCTCGATTTCCCGATCGACCGCAGCTATATCTATTCGAAATGAAAGCTCGCGCATGGCTCGCGATCATGCTGCTGTGCGGCCTTGCGATGTACGACATGGGCCGTACGCAGGCGGACGAGGGCTCCGATTCGGAACAGCAGCACGAGGAAAAGGTCACGCTGCCGCCGTTTCCGCAACGCCATGAGCTGATGCCGTTCGCCGCCACCTCCGCAACAACCGATTTCCACTTCTACATCGACGGCAAGTCGATCAGCATCGGCCGCAACAGGATCATCCGCTTCACGCTGGACATCGTGTCGGACAGCGGTGCGTCGAACGTCTCGTATGAAGGGATCGGGTGTGATACCAAGAACGTGAAGTTCTATGCGTTCGGCGATTCCGGGAAATGGGTGCCGGTGCGGAAGCCCGCGTGGCAGCGCATTCACAGCTACCAGAAGAACCGCCCTGAATCCGCGCTCTACGACATATGGTGCAATTACGGCATGCCGCCCGACAGCCCGCGCGAAGCACTCCAGAAAATCAGGGAATTCAACAGCCCGTTCGGAATGCCCGGCGGCGTGGAATAAAGCGCCACCGGCCGCCTACTTGTTGCAGGCGCCCACCCGTTTGCCGCTGTAGTTCATCGTCATTTCCATCGCCTGGCCGCCCTCGTTCATCTTGAGGTGGTTGACGCCGGTGTACGAATCACCGTTGTAGGTCGCGGAGCCGGTGCCGGTCATCGGATGCGCGCCACCGCATTCGACCTTCCAGGTGACCGTATCGCCGTTCTGCTTGTAGTCCACGGTCTTGCACTGGTTCTGCTGCGCATTGCCCGGCTTTCCCGCCATCGCGCTGCGCGGGTCCTTCAGATCCTTCTGCGTCATGCACTGGCGGATCGTCCGCGGCTGCATGGCGGGCATGCCCGGCATGTTCATGTTGACCGTGATCTCCCACAGCCCGTCCTTGAAGTTCGGTGCGGCGGTCGCCATGGCGGAACCCAGCATGAACATCGAAGCGGCGGCAGCCATGATGATTTTTTTGAGCGGCATGGTTTTCTCCTTGGCTGAAACGATCGAGCGACAGATTAACATATTGCAGTGGCAGCGACCGTACTCGTCGCGGATTGTGCGGCGGGAATGTTCGGCGGAATCCGGATCGACGATAAAAACCTGTTTTCTTTGGCGCGGTTGCCGCGGAAGCAGCGCGTCTCTCCGGCGCCATCTTTTATATAACGTAAATTCATACCTAATCAACGAAATGATACTTTACACGAATTAAGAGGGCGCCTATTTTCAAGGCTGCAACCGGCTTCCCTGATGGGCCTGGGCCCTGCCGACAAGCCGCCCCGCGCACGGCGTGCCGCTTTGTGTCTCTCGGGAATTTTCCGGTTATATCGATCAATGCCCGTTCACTGGAGAGGAAACATGGCCAATCGGTTGGCTGACGCCGCGCAGCTGTTGAAGGAAACCATTGTCATAGATGGCCTGGGGGGGGCGGTTGTGCATCCCACGCCGCACGTGGCGAAAGGAACCTACGAGGAAATCATGATAGGTCAGGGCTGGACTGCGTTTAACGCCTGCCTGGTTTCCGAACCGTCTTACACGCCGACGTGGGATGAAACGATGAAGGCCATCTACGAGAATCTGGCCTACCTCGATATCAGCCCCAGGCTCCGGCTGTGCGAACGGGTAGAGGATATCCATGAAGCGCATCGCCAGGGGCAGCTCGGAATTTTTTTCGGCCTGCAGAGCGCCAACTGCATTGAACAGGACCGGACGCGGGTCGTGATCCTCCACAAGCTCGGGCTGCGCGTGCTGCAGTTGACCTACATGGAGCGCAATTTCCTCGGGGACGGATGCCTGGAACCCGAAAACCGGGGGTTGACGCATTTTGGCATCCAGGTCGTGCGGGAATGCAATCGCATCGGGATCGTCGTTGACTGCTCGCACGTCGGTGTCCGCACAACGCTGGATGCCGTGCGGCACTCAGACCAGCCGATTGTCGTATCGCATACGGCGGCGCGTGCGCTCGTCGACAATCCGCGTTGCGTGACGGATGAGCAGATCAAGGCGATCGCCGACAAGGGCGGGCTGGTTGGCATCACTCCCTATGCTCCGTTCATTCGCTCCGACCGCCGGGCGAAGCTCGATGACTATCTCGACCATTTTGATCACGTCGTGAAACTGGTCGGCGCCGAGCATGTCGCGCTGGCAACGGACATGTTCGAAGGCAAGACCCGCATCAACTGGGTGACCTCGCACTATTATCCCGAAGCAACCCGCGGTGCGGCCTACGATTCACGGCGCGTGGATGGCTTCGAACGAAAGGCGCAGGTCGTTGACGTCGTGGCCGGTTTTCTGTCTCGCGGTTACGATGATGACACGATCAAAAAAATTATCGGCGGCAACTGGATGCGGGTGCTGCAAGCGGTGTGGCGTTGAGCCGCGGACAGCCCTGCCACCGAACTTCGCAATCACAGTTCGATGTCCGGTACGCACAGCTTGATGAAATACCCGAGATGGCGTCCGACGTAATGGTCGCGGCGAATGCCGAGCGCGGCGGTGCTGGGTTCGAACAGTCTGCTCGCGTCAAGGACCTTTAATTTCGCGTTATCTTCTCTAACGGCGAGCTCGGAGATGATGCCGATCCCGAAACCGCGGCGCACGTAGGTCTTGATGACGTCCGAATCCTGTGTCGTCAACAACACGGTGGGATTCAGATTCTCCGCAGCAAATGCGCGCCGGATTTTCGAGTTCGGTTCGAGAATCGCGCCATAGGTGATGACCGGATACGCGGCTACGGCTTTGAGGTTCAGGGGCCGGCACCGTGTGAGTTTGTGTCCGGGCGGCGTGATGACGCAACGGTGCCACTGGTAGTAGGGGAGGATTTCGATGCCGCGGAATTCTTCCATCACTTCGGTCGAAATACATACGTCGGCCTTGCCGCTGGCCACCCATTCCGCGCATTCGGTTGGTGTCCCCTGTCGGATCTCGATCTGAACACTCGGATATCGCAACAGGAATTTCTCGATTACGTCCGGCAATGTGTAGCAGGTTTGCGTATGGGTTGCGGCAATCGTTATGCGCCCTCCGGCTTCTTCGTTGACGTCCCTGGATATTCGCTTGATGTTTTCCGCATCACGAGTCATTTTCTCGGCGACGGACCGGATCTCGTGTCCGGCCTGCGTAATCGCGGCCATCTTCTTGCCCTGCCGCAGAAACAGCTGAACGCCGAGCTCGTCTTCCAGCAGTTTGATTTGCTTGCTGACCGCGGCCTGCGACACGTAAAGGGCGCGAGCGGCGCTCGAGATGTTCATCTCGCCCTCTATCACTGCGAGCAGATAACGTAATTGTTTCAGCGTCATTCCGTAGCGACCAAAGGATGGGCGGATGCGTTATAACTAAAAGTTTAAACCTTTAAAGATAATAATACTTTACAGAAAATGCGGCAACACTTACCTTGCGATCGAGGGCTTCATGCATGCTGCCGATGCTAGGGCAGCGCACAACAGGCAATAGCCGAGTGTCGAGGAACCGCCGTGATGAAGGTCGCAGCGCTTGTCAAACAGATTCCCGTCGCCGAGTCGCTGAGACTCGATCGCGACGGGCGCCTGATCCGGGCCGGCCTGGCGCTCGAAATGAATGCGTACTGCCGCCGTGCCGTGTCGCTGGCGGTCACGTTGAGCCGGAAGACGGCCGGGCGCTGCACGGTGCTTACGCTGGCGCCCGAGTCGGGCGCGGAAGTGATTCGCGAAGCACTGGCGGCGGGCGCCGATGACGGGATCCTGATATCCGATCCTGCCTTTGCCGGCTCCGACACGTTGGCCACCGCCCGTGCGCTTGCCGCCGCGCTGCGGCAGCTCGATGCCGTCGATCTCGTCGTGTGCGGACTCAATTCGGTGGACGCCGATACCGGCCAGGTGGGCCCGCAGGTGGCGCAGCTGCTCGACATGCCGTTCGTGGCCAACGTCAGGAGCGTGACACAGCTCGAAGACGGGGAATTGCAGGTGGAAAGCGGGCGCGACAACGGGTCGATGGTCGCCCGGGTCAGGCTTCCCGCGGTCCTCTCCGTTGCCGAGCGGTCGGTCACCCCGATACGGGTCGATCCGTCGGCGAAGCAAGCCGTCGCAGGCGAACGCATACGCCGCTTGCGTGCTTGCGATCTCGGGGCCGGTCCTTGGGGACAGGCGGGAAGCCCAACCCGGGTGGGCGTCATTCGGCGTGTCGACGTGGAACGGCGCCGGCATGTTCTGGACGGCCCGCTCGGACAGCAGGCATCGGATGCGGCACGGCTGCTGATCGAGCACGGCGCATTTGGCGTCCCTCGTCGCGAGAACATGCCGGATCTCGCCGATGACATTTACCGGCGCGGCAGTCAGATCCGGATCGCCGCGATACTGGAACCCAAACGCGGACAGCTCGCCCACGAGCTCTGTACGGCCGCCGCAATTCTCGCCGAGCAGATGGGCGCGACCACGGTCGGATTCGGGCTCGAGGGCATGGAAAAATGGCCGATCGGATCGTGGGGCATCGATCATGCGATGGTCCTCGCGGGCGGGCCGGTCGAGGAAGACATCGCGGCGGCGCTTGCCCGGTGGGCCGTTGACAACGAACCCCGGCTGATTATCGCGCCGGGCACGCTTTGGGGGCGTGAAATCGCCGCCCGCGTGGCGGCGATGCTGGGCGCCGGATTGATCGGCGATGCCGTCGAGCTCGAGCTGGAGGCGGACGCAAGCCGGTTCGTTGCATGGAAGCCGGCGCTGGGCGGCAGGCAGCTGGCGCAGATCACGTCTTCGTCGAGAATACAGATGGTGACGTTGCGGCCAGGGGCCATCGCGCCGTACCGTCCCCGCTCGAACACGGCGCGCTTCACCGTTGTGAACGTTCCCGGCCGCCACAGATTGCGCGTCGTCGACCGCACTTACGATGACGATGCCGACGTTTTGTTCTCGGCCCCGATCGTTGTCGGAGTCGGTACGGGCGTTGCGAAGGAAGAATACCGCCGCCTCGCGCCCCTGATCGATATGCTTGATGCGCCGCTCGCCTGCACGCGCAAAGTGGCGGACCGCGGCTGGCTGCCGCGCAGCCGGCAGGTCGGGCTGACCGGCCATCACGTCGCGCCGCGGCTCTACATCGCAATCGGGCTGCGCGGCGGCTTCAATCACACGATAGGCATTCGCCGTTCGCACGTCGTTTTCGCGATCAATTCGGATGCCGCAGCGCCGATCTTCGACGATGCCGACATCGGGATCGTCGGCGACTGGCGCGACGCCGTGCCGCTGCTGGCGCAGCAGCTCATGTCCCGTGACGTGACTGCAATGATCGGGAAGCGTGGCCATGCGCGTTGCGCCGAATCGTCTTGCGCGGGGGCGTGAATCCATGCACCCGCATGCGGGAAAGTCCTGTTGCAAAGCGGTATCCGCCGCGAAAGCACGGGTACGTTGATATGTTCGATTGGTGTAATCACTAAGGAGAAATGCATGATACTTCGGATCGTAAACGCGACGCTGCTCCCCGGCAAAAAGGATGAATATCTGAAATTCATCCATTCGAAGCTCGTTCCGGCGACCAAGGCGGTTCCGGGACGGCTGTTCAGCGCCCGGGCTTTTTGCATCGAGGAAGGCCACGAGAACGAGGTCGTCTATGTAAGCGGATGGGACAACATGGAAAGTGCGGACGCTTTCGAACACGCGCAGTCTTACCAGGAACTCGCTCCCGAAGGCGCCTCCGGGGCCGGCATCAAGGCCTTTTACACGCACCGCTTCAGCGAGCACGGCGCGGTTCACATTCATTACAACACCTTTACGACGGACCTGTTCACGACCGACTTTAAATAATCGGCGGGCCCGCGTGTGACCGTAATCGGCGGACAGGCAGATCACGTTGAATGCGGTCATGCGCATCCCGGGCGCAGCAGAATCATCGGGCAAGGATTCGAACACGGAGGAGGACTGCCATGACGCTGAAACCCATCGTCGTTTCCGTTCTGTCGTTGTTGATCGCGTCAATCGCGCCGGCATTTGGCGCATCACAAAACTATCCCGACAAACCGGTAACGATCGTATTTTCCTTCGCGCCGGGGGGTGGAGATACCGTTGCGCGCCTGCTGGCGAAGCACATTACCGAGGTAATGGGGCAGCAGTTCATCGTCGAAAACCGGCCGGGCGCTACCGGCGCAATCGGGGCGGAATATGTCAAGCGCGCGAAGCCGGACGGCTATACGCTGCTCTTTGCCACGGCGAGCCAGATGTCCATCACCCCCCAGGTTCGGAAGGTGCATTATGATCCGCTTCATGATTATACGAACATCGCTCTGGTTGGCGTGGCGCCGTACGTGATCGCGGTCAACGCATCGCTGGGAGTCCATTCGGTTGCTGATCTGATCAAGTATGCGAGAGCACACCCGCCGCTCAAGATTGGTAGCGCAGGCATAAAGTCGATAGGCGACGAGGCCAACGTATTGTTTGGCCTGCGCACGGGTCTTGACATCCTGTCGGTGCCGTTCAAAGGCACTCATCCGGCAACCATCGCGATGGAAGGCGGCGAGACGCAGGCGCTGATCGCCACTTACGTGAACTTCGTTGCCGGCGTGCACGCGAATAAGGTCAAGCTGCTTGCTGTCGCGGACTCGAAGCGCCTGGACGTTGCGCCGGATGTGCCGACAGCCGAAGAAGCGGGTCTGAGCGATTTCGATGTCAGTCAGTGGTGGGGCCTGTACGGTCCGATGGGTGTTCCCGCATCCATCGTGAATAAGCTCAACGCTGCAATGAACAAGGTGCTGCACAACGATGAAGTCAAAAAGCGGCTCAAGGATTTCGGTGCGCGCCCGCTTGGCGGGAGCCCGGATGATCTGACTGCCTATCTCAACAATGATTATAAGAAGTGGAGCGAAGTTATCCGTGCACAGACGTCGGCGCGTAAGGCGCAATAGCGAAGAGTATTTTCCTGTTCGCCGTGCGACTGATTGTGTCCGTCTTTCCGATTTCAGTATCGCATCGTAGATCTCGCAAGATAGCTTCGGCAGAGCCGGTTGTATCGATCACCGCCCAACGCGCGATCGGACCTGGTCGTTGGATCATGTTATCCCGGCGATTCGGTATCGCCGAATTCATGAAAACGTTGGAAGTTCAGCAATGTTTTAGAGTGCAAAGGAGGAATGCCATGACGCTGCGAACCATCATCGTTTCACTTATATCGTTGCTAACCGTATCAATCGCACCGGCGTTCGGTGCGGCACAAAGCTATCCTGACAAACCGGTGACCATCGTGGTCCCATTCTCGCCGGGCGCAGCGGATACCGTTGCGCGTGTGCTGGCGCAGTATATCGGCAAGGTGCTGGATCAGCGCTTCATTGTCGAAAACCGGCCGGGAGCCAGCGGCTCCATCGGAGTGGAATACGTCAAGCGCGCGAAGCCGGACGGCTATACGCTGCTTTTTGCCACGGCGAGCCAGATGTCCGTCAATCCGCAGATCAGGAAGGTGCATTACGATCCGCTCCATGACTTTACAAATATCGCCCTGCTCGGCGTAGCGCCATATGTAATCGCGGTCAACGCATCACTGGGAATCAATTCGGTTGCCGATCTGATCAAGTATGCGAAATCAAATCCGGGACCGCTCAAAATTGGTAATGCGGGCGTGGGTTCGTTGAGCGACGAGGCCGCCGTACTGTTCGGTCAGCGCACGGGGCTGGACGTCCTGTCGGTGCCGTTCAAGGGCACTCATCCGGCGGCGATCGCGATGGAAGGCGGAGAGACGCATGCACTGATCGCCACCTATGTGAGCTTCATTGCGGGGGTGCATGCCGGCAAGGCCAAGGTGCTTGCCGTTGCGGCATCGGACCGCCTGGATGCCGCACCCGATGTGCCGACAGTCGAAGAGGCCGGTCTGAGCAATTTCGACGTGAGTCAATGGTGGGGGCTGTACGGCCCGGCGGGGATTCCAAAGCCGATCGTGGAAAAGGTCAACACCGCGATGAATGAAGTGCTGCGCAACGAGGAGGTCAAAAAGCGCTTCTCGGCCATCGCTGCGCGCACGCTTGGTGGAAGTCCGGACGATTTAACCGCCTACCTCAACAAGGAATACAAAAAGTGGGGTGACGTTATTCGCCTGCAGAAATCCTCGCATAAATGAAAACCGGCGGGGCTGCGCTGCGTTGCGCGTCGTTCCGGGCCGGCCTGAGCGCGGGAATCACGCGTTTCAGTATCGTGGACGGCTTCGTGGCGCAGGTGATCTGAAAAACAATGATGAATGCTGAATTCGATATCGCGGTGGTGGGGGCCGGTCTGGTCGGCTGCTCGATCGCGTGGGGGCTTGCGAAAGCGGGGCAGCGTGTTGCCGTAGTAGACGAAGATGATTCCGCGTTCCGCGCGTCGCGCGGCAATTTTGCGCTGATCTGGGCGCAGAGCAAGGGGCTCGGCATGCCCCGGTATTCGGCATGGACGATTCAGTCGGCTGACGCGTGGCAGGCGCTGGCTGAAGCGCTGCAAGCCCAGACCGGTCTTGATCTGGCGTTTCTGCGTCCCGGCGGGTTGCACCCGTTGTTGAGCCGCGACGAATGGGAGCGGCGGGAAACGTATCTGAAGAAGCTCAGCACCCAGCCGGGAATGGGCGCCTTCGAGTACGAGATGCTGGATCACGCGCAGGTGAAACGGCTGATTCCACAGATAGGCCCCGAAATGGTCGGTGCCAGTTACTGCCCGTATGACGGGCATTGCAATCCGCTGCGATTGTTCCGGGCGCTGCAGAACGGCATGCAACAGCTCGGTGCCAGGTATTTTACCGACAGCGCCGTGAGCAAGATCGAATACCGGGATGGTGAATTCCGGCTTGCGACACGCGTGGGCGAAATCCGGGCCGGAAAGGTGGTTCTGGCGGCCGGACTCAACAATGCGCATCTCGGCAGGATGGTGGCGATGCACGTGCCGGTGCGCCCGCAGCGCGGCCACCTGATGGTGACCGAAAAAATCGCGCCGTTTCTGCATTACCCGGTTTCAAAAGTGCGCCAGACCGACGAAGGCGGTGTGATGATAGGCGATTCCATGGAGGAAGTGGGATTCGATCCGTCGATCAACACGCCGGTTCTCTCGGTCCTTGCCGACCGTGCGATCCGCATGTTCCCGCAGTTGGCCGACATCAACGTCGTGCGCACCTGGGCCTGCCTGCGCGTAATGACGCAGGACGGCTTTCCGATTTACGAACAGTCGGCGCAGTGCCCGGGCGCGTTTGCCGTCTCCTGCCACAGCGGTGTGACGCTGGCGGCAAATCACGCGTTCACGCTGCCGGAGTTCATCATCCGCGGCGCATTTCCCGAGGCGCAACTCGGCGTCTTCAGCTCACGGAGGTTCGATGTTCCGGCGGTTGCATGAAGCAAACGACAACCCGTGCAAGGTGTTCATTGACGGGGAGGCTTTCGCCGTACGGGACGGCGACACGGTGGCGGCGGCGCTGCTCGCGGCCGGGGTCGGCCGCGTCCGCCTGACTCCTGTTTCGGGTGCGGCGCGCGCGCCTTACTGCATGATGGGCGTCTGTTTCGACTGCCTGGTGACCGTTGACGGCATCGGCAATCGCCAGGGCTGCATGATCCGCGTGCGCGACGGCATGCGCATCGATACGCAGGCGGGCAAGCGGGAGCTCGGGCAATGAGTCAGACGACGCTGTCCGATCACTACGCGGTGGCGGTCATCGGTGCCGGTCCCGGCGGCCTTGCGGCGGCCAGTGCGTGCGCGCGGGCCGGGCTGGAAACAGTGGTATTCGACGAGCAGCCGTCGCCCGGCGGCCAGATCTATCGCGCGATCACCGACACGCCGCTCAAGCGCGAGGCCCTGCTGGGAAAAGACTACTGGTGTGGCGCGCACCTGGCGGATGCGTTCAAGGCCAGTGGCGCCCGCTACCTCAGCGGCGCGACCGTCTGGAGTCTGACACCGGAACGCGAAATCGGCGTGTCGATCGCCGGGCACTCATCGATGACGCACGCCAGCCGCGTGATCGTCGCCAGCGGCGCGCTGGAGCGCCCTTTCCCGGTGCCGGGCTGGACGCTGCCCGGCGTAATGACGGCGGGAGGTGCGCAGATTCTGCTCAAGACCAGCGGCCTGGTGCCGAAAGGGCGCACGGTACTGGCGGGCTGCGGTCCGCTGCTGTGGCTGCTGGCGGCGCAGTATCTGAATGCCGGGGTGAAGATCGACGCGATGCTGGACACCACGCCGGCCGGCAACCTGGCGCAGGCGAGGCCGCACCTGCTGCGGTTTCTGTTCTCGCCGTATTTCAGAAAGGGCATCGCGCTGGTGCGGGCAGTGAAACGATCGGTCACGGTCGTTTCGCGGGTGACGCGGCTGCGCGCCGTGGGGGAAGGCAGGGTGACGCATGTCGCCTACAGCGTGCAGGACGGTACTGAACGGCAAATGCCGGTTGATACACTGTTGCTGCACCAGGGCGTCGTTCCGAATGTCAATCTGGCGATGGCGGCCGGCGTCGAGCACTACTGGGATGACGAACAGCTGTGCTGGGTGCCCAGGGTCGATGAATACGGCGCCTCGTCCATCGACGGCGTGGCGATCGTCGGCGATGGGGCGGGCATTGGCGGCGCGCGTGCCGCAGAGTACCGCGGCATGCTCGCGGCCGTTGCGACGATACGCGCATTGAGTCCCGGCAGCCCGCTACCGGATGAAAAATCCGTCCGGCGTGCATTGTCCGCGGAATTGCGGGCGCGCCGTTTTGTTGATCTTTTCTATCGTCCGGCTCCCGCGTTTCGGCAGCCGGTGGACGATACGATCGTCTGCCGCTGCGAAGAAGTTACCGCGCGTCAGATCGAGGACGCCGTTGCGCTCGGCTGTCCGGGGCCGAACCAGATGAAGGCATTCCTGCGCTGTGGCATGGGACCCTGCCAGGGACGCTTGTGCGGACTGACGCTCACCGAGCTGATCGCGAAACGGCGCGCACTGACGCCGCAGGCTGCCGGCTACTATCACGTGCGCACGCCGGTGAAGCCGATCACGGTGGCCGAGTTCGCGGCGCTGCCGAAAACGCCGGCGGCCATCAAGGCTGCCGAGCGCTGAATGCGATGCAAGGTCGACGATCATGCCGAAACTGCACCAACGGCTTCAAGCTGATCCGCGTCTCGCGCCCGGCGGAGATGCCATCATGCAGTACCCGCTGACTCGCGCCTTGGGTGGATTCGTGGCGGGATTACGCTGCGACAGCATTCCAGGCGCATCAATTCAGACGATACGAACCGCATTTGCCGATTGCGTGGGTGTCATGATTGCCGGGCGCAACCAGGATGCGCCACGGCTGCTCGCGTCTACCATCGGTTCCACCGGAACGGAGGCGAGGGTGTTGTTCGGGTCCATGCGCGCGTCGGCACTGGATGCTGCCTGGATCAACGGCACTGCCGCGCACGCGCTCGATTTTGACGACGTCGATTCCGTTCTGCGCGGGCATCCGAGCACGGTGCTGGTGCCGGCGATTCTGGCCGAGGCCGAGGCGATTGGCGCTTCCGGAGAGCAAATGGCGCGGGCGTACGCCGCCGGTCACCAGGTCTGGGCCGAGCTGTCGTGGCGCGACCTTGACCTGCATCACAACAAGGGCTGGCATCCGACCGGCATCTTCGGCGCGATCGCGGCTGCCGCCGCGTGCGCGAATCTGCGCGCGCTGGATGCGGAAAGCGCGGCGCGCGCGATCGCGCTCGGCGCATCGCAAAGCGCGGGCCTGGTGTCGAATTTGGGAACGATGACCAAACCGTTTCACGCGGGCCGCTCGGCGCACGCGGGCGTGGTGTCGGCGCGCCTGGCGGCCGCGGGTTTCAGTGCCGCGGAGAACGCGCTGGAACACCAGCCCGGTTTTCTGCAGGCGGTTTCGCCTGCCGGGCGCTTCGATACCGACTCGGCAATCGAGGCCGGCATCAACTGGAAAAGCCGCTTCACGATAAAGAAATATCCGTTGTGTTACTGTGCGCATCGCGCGGTGGACGGCACGCTGGACATCGTGAAGCAGAAGCAGCCCGAGGCGCGGGGCATCCGCCGCATCATCGTGTCGACGAGCCCGCGCAATGCCGCTTTTCTGCATCATCATCTCCCGCAAACGGCGCTTCAGGCGAAATTCAGCATGGAGTTTGCCGTGGCCTGTGCCGTGATTGCCGGACGCGTGGGACTTGCCGAAGTGACGGATGAATTCGTGCGCAGACCCGATGTGCAGTCATTGATGGAGCGCGTGACGGTAGTGCTCGATGAGCGCAAGGATCCGGTGATGCTGGGCTACGCCGTTCATGATAGCGTCTCGATTGAGACGGAGTCGGGCCAGCAGCTGGAAAGCGGGCCGATCACGCGGGTTCGCGGCGATCCGGACCTGCCGCTCACCCGCGATCAGCTGGAAGAAAAGTTCACCGACTGTCTGCGGGCCGGCGGGCTGGGCGAGCAGCCGCGGCTGTTCGATGCGCTGCTGTCGATAGATCAGCTGCGCGACGTACGCGCGCTCTACGCGCTCGTCGAGTGAACTGCAGTACCCGGACGGGATGGACTTCATGAACATCCGGGGGGGCTTGCGAGCGATATTGAAATCCAGGAGGACCGCACTGCAATGATAATGAAAGCTCCAAAAGATTTCTGGTCGGGTCTGATATTCACGGGGTTTGGGGTAGCGTTTGTGGCGTTGGCGCGCAACTACCCGCTGGGCAGCGCGCTGCGCATGGGGCCGGCGTATTTCCC
>JBDZVW010000224.1:0-4939 GCA_040255885.1 Betaproteobacteria bacterium | reverse complement strand
ACTATAAAGAGGGATGCCAAGTGCGCACTTCATCGCTGACTGCGCTGTTCCTGACAGGTGTGATCTTGGCGGCCGCGGGGAATGCGGCAGCGGCAGGGCTCGGAAAACTCACCATACTGTCATCACTGGGTGAACGGCTGACGGCCGACGTCGAACTGGTTTCCGTCACGCCGGCGGAGGCGAGTTCGCTGAAGGCCCGCGTGGCGCCGCCGCAGGCGTACGCTCATTCCAACGTACCGTACAGCATGGCGCTGAGCGGTCTGCACGTGAAGGTGGAAAAGCACGCCAACGGCCAGCCCTATCTGCGGATTACTTCCACCCAGCCTTACAACGAACCCTATCTCGACGTCCTGCTCCAGCTCAGCTGGGACGGCGGCGAGATTACGCGCGAATATACGGCGCTGGTGAATCCGGCCGGCTATCACATGCCGCCGGCGGTAGCGGCCACTGCACCGCGCGGCAGCACGCGGACGGCGACGGCCGCCACGCCTGCGCCGCAGACGCGATCGGCGCCGCGGGCGCGGCCGGCACCGGCAGCGGCACCCGCTCATACGCCGGATACCTACGAGGTGAAGCACGGCGATACGCTGTACGGGATTGCCGAGGCGACGATGCCGACCGAGGTGACGGTCGACCAGATGCTGATCGGGCTGTATCGCGCCAATCCGCATGCCTTCCACGGCAACATCAATCGCATGACGGCCGGCAAGATCCTGCGCATTCCGAGCGCGCAGCAGATCGAACAGGTGTCGGCATCGAAAGCACGGCGTGAAGTCAAGCTCCAGATCGCCGACTGGCACGCCTACCGCAACCGGATTGCGGCGGCCGCCAGCAGAAAATCGGCGGCGGCGCCGGAGGCGGGCAGCGCGGTATCCGGCAAGATTTCGACCAAGGTCGAAGAAGCGCATCCGAAGGGAGCAACAGCGCCGAAAGACGTGGTCAGGCTGTCGAAGGGCGAAGCGCCGGGAGCGGCCGGCACGGGCGAAAGCACGGCCGCGCGTGTCGAGGCGCTGGAAGAAGAGGCCAGCGCGCGCCAGAAGGCGCTGGACGAAGCCAACTCGCGCATCGCGCAACTCGAAAAAACCATCTCCGACATGCGCAAGCTGATGGCGATCAAGAGTGCCGGGATGGCGAACGCGCAACAGCAGGCGCAGGCGGCTGCCGCACCGGCAGCCGGCGCAGCGGCGCAGTCGGCGGCGTCGGCGGGATCGAGCCCGTCTGCGTCGGCGCCGGCCGCCACGACGTCGTCGTCTGCTCCGGCTGCAGCGGCGGCAGGTGCCACCGCGACCGCGGGCTCCGCCACGGAACCAGGAGCGGCGGCTGCGCCGTCGGGCTCCACGGCCGCATCAAGCTCGACGACCGAATCGAATCCGGCGGCTGCGTCGCAGCCCGCGGCCCCGGCCGGTTCCACGGCAAGCGCGGCAGCGGCGACCGCCGCCGCAGCGAAACCGGAAACTGCGACGGCAGCCGCGGCGAAAGAACCCGCCCATGAAACCGCGGGCACAGGTGCGGCGCAGTCCGGCCAATCCGCGGAGAAGCCGGCGGCCGGCAAAGCCGCAGCGAAACCGGTGGCGAAAAAGACGGAAGCCACCGCCGCGCACCACGCTGCACCGAGGCATCACGTGATACCGAAACCGGCGCCGCAGCCCGGATTCCTGCAGATGCTGACCGAAAATCCGCTGTACATCGGCGCAGCGGTGATCATCATTCTGCTGCTGATCTATCTCTGGATGCGCCGCCGCCGCGGCACGGCCGACGACGGCGAACCGGGATTGCAGGCGGCACCGCTGCTTGCTGGTGGCGCGGCGGCGGCCACCACCGCGGCGGCACTCGCCAGCGTGAAGGACGCGCCGCCGGCAGCGGCTCCGCAACCTGCGCCGGCGCCGGAGCCGGAGCCGCAACCGGCCGCAGCGGCGGGCGCCATTTCGGACGACGTCGATCCGCTGGCGGAAGCAGAAGTCTATATCGCGTACGGTCGCGAGGAGCAGGCCGAGGAAATTCTGAAGGATGCGCTGGTGCATCATCCCGAGCGTACCGACGTTCAGGTCAAGCTGCTCGAAGTCTACGCGGCGCGCAAGAACACGGCGGCGTTCGAAACCCTGGCGCAAAAACTTCATCAATCGGTGGCAGGCGACAGCGAGGAGTGGCTGAAGGTGGCGGCGCTGGGCTACACGCTGGCCCCGGCCAATCCGCTGTTCGAAGCAGGCAAGGCGGCGCCGTCATCGGCGGCGCCGGCGAGCGCACCGGACGGGCTGGATTTCGAGCTCGACATGCCGAGTGCGCAGACCACAGCCGATATTCCGCTCGACCCTGCGCCGGAAGATGACTCCGTCAGCAAAACGGGGCGGCTGAGCGCGCAATTTGCGGCCGCCGGACTGGAGCTGACTGCGCCTCACGGTGACATGGCGCCGGACTTCGTGCTGCCCGGCGGGACGCCGGGACCGGAGGACACGCAGCGTATTGCCGAGGGTGAGAAAAGCGCCGCCGACGAACCGGCGCCGATTCCGGATTTCACGCTGGGACACGACTCGAATGCGGCCGCGGGCCTGGACTTCGGCGATGCGGACGCGCCCGGAACCGCGCATAAGGATGGCAGGGCCGACAAGATATTGAACCTGGAAGATTCACAGGTGCTGATGGACGAGGCGCTCAAGGTGGCCCGTGCCGAGCCGCTGATGCCGGATTTCCAGCTCGATCTGCCGGCGCAGTCCGGCAGCGCAACGACCGACATCGGCCATGGCAGCAACGATCACGCGAAGGCGCCCGATCTGGCGCTCGATGGCGGAACGGGCGGCAATCAGCCGATGGACCTGGCGCTGGATCCGGATGCCGCGGCACCCGGGGCCGGCAAAGGCAGTGCGCCAAGCTTCGATCTGAGCGGCATCAATCTCGATTTCGACGCGGACAAGCCATCCGCTGCGACGCCCGCGTCCGGAGAAAAGGACGGCCACTGGCATGACGTGCAGACCAAATTCGATCTCGCGAAAGCCTATCAGGAAATGGGCGACAACGACGGCGCAAAGGAAATTCTGCGCGAGGTCGTCGAAGAGGGCGATGCCGAGCAGCAAACGCAGGCCAAGGCGCTGCTGCGCAACCTGGACTGAATCTCGCGCATACGGGCTGTGCCGGACGCTGCGCGGCACAGCCCCGTTGTTTTTCGGCGCGCGCCGCATGGCGTCTTTTTGAATTCATCCGACCCTGGCACGTGAGAATCGCACTTGCGCTGGAATATGACGGCGCCGCATTCTGCGGCTGGCAGACGCAACCTTCCGGATGCGCGGCGCAGGATGCACTGGAGCGCGCGCTGGCGCAGGTGGCCGGCCGGAAAATGGCGACGGTCTGCGCCGGGCGCACCGATGCCGGCGTGCATGCCTTGCACCAGGTGGTGCATTTCGACGCAAGCGTCGTGCGGCCGTTGTCGGCATGGACACGCGGCGTCAACAGCGCGTTGCCGTCCGCGATTGCGGTGACCGGTGCCTGTGAAGTGGCCGATGATTTTCATGCGCGCTACGGCGCCCGTGAGCGGCGCTACCGTTATCTGCTGCTGAACCGTCCGGCGCGTCCGGCACTGGAAGCGCGGCGCGTCGGCTGGTGTCATCGGCCGCTTGACGCGGCCCGGATGCACGCGGCGGCGCGGCTGCTGGTGGGGCGCCACGATTTCAGCGCGTTCCGTGCCGCGGAATGCCAGGCGCGTTCGCCGGTGCGCGAACTGCGGCACATCGATGTTGCGCGGCACGGCGACGTCATCGTGTTCGACCTTGCCGCCGACGCCTTTTTGCAGCACATGGTGCGCAATATCGTCGGTAGCCTGATCTACGTCGGCAATGGAAAACATCCGCCGCAGTGGCTGGCCGAGGTGCTCGCGGCGCGCGACCGCACGCGGGCGGCGCCGACCGCCGACGCGGCCGGGCTGTACCTGGCGCGCGTGCTGTACGACGAAAAATTTCCGCTCGCGCCGCCGGCGCGGCCGGCCTTGTTCGATATTGCATGGGAATGAAAACGCGATGCCGGTAGCCGTCAAAATCTGTGGTATCACCCGCGCCGAGGACGGCGTTGCCGCGGCGCGTGCCGGCGCGCACGCGGTCGGGCTGGTGTTCTATGCGCCGAGTCCGCGCAACCTGGATGTCGCGCAGGCGCTGCAGATCGCGCGTGCGCTGCCGCCGTTCGTGACCGCGGTGGCGCTGTTCGTCGATCCCGATCCCGAGCTGGTGCGCGATGTCGTGGCACGCGTGCCGGTCAGTCTGCTGCAGTTTCACGGCAATGAAACGCCGGAATTCTGCCGTGCATTCGGATTGCCGTACATCAAGGCGGTGCACGTAAAGCCGGGCAGGGATTTGTTACAATACGCCGGTGGCTACAGCGACGCGCGGGGGATGCTGTTCGACGCCTACGTATCGGGGTATTACGGCGGCACCGGAGCGGCGTTCGACTGGAGCGCCATTCCACGCGATCTGCCGCTGCCGACGATTCTGTCGGGCGGGCTTACCCCGGAGAACGTTGCTCGCGCGATCCGCCAGGTGCGGCCGTGGGCGGTGGATGTGAGCAGCGGTGTGGAATCGGGCAAGGGGCTGAAGGACGCGGCGAAGATCGCCGCTTTCATGCGAGGAGTGCGCAGTGCGGATGTATGATTTTCCGGATGCACGCGGGCATTTCGGTGTCTACGGCGGCGTGTTCGTCGCCGAAACGCTGATGCATGCGCTGGACGAGTTGCGTGAAGCCTATGCGCATTACCGCGACGATGCGGAGTTTCGCGCCGAGTTCGCCAGCGAGCTCAAGCACTATGTCGGACGGCCGAGCCCGATTTATCACGCGAAACGCTGGTCGCAGCATTTCGGCGGTGCGCAGGTCTATCTGAAGCGCGAAGATCTCAACCATACCGGCGCGCACAAGATCAACAACACGGTCGGCCAGGCGCTGCTGGCGAAGCGCATGGGCAAGC
>JBDZVW010000223.1:0-4944 GCA_040255885.1 Betaproteobacteria bacterium | reverse complement strand
CGCGATCACCGCCGCCACGTAAAAAGTGATGTTCATGCCCATGCCGTCTCCTTTCGTCCGCGCGTCACGGCAGCAGTCGCCGCGGATCCAGCGGCGGCGCCTCGTTCTCCGCTTCGCCCTTGTCCTTGCCGCCGATCGCGAGTCCCGCCACACGATAGAAGTTGTAGTCCGGATATTTGCCGGGGCCGTCGATCAGCAGATCTTCCTTTTCGTACACTAGGTTCTGCCGGTCGTACTCGCCCATCTCGAAATCCGGCGTGAGCTGGATCGCGTAGGTCGGACACGCCTCTTCGCAATAGCCGCAAAAAATGCAGCGCGAGAAATTGATGCGGAAAAATTCCGGATAGCGGCGGCCGTGCTCGTCTTCGGTCGCCTGCAGCGAAATACAGTCCGGCGGACACGCGACCGCGCACAGATAGCAGGCGACGCAGCGTTCGCCGCCGTCGGGATCGCGGCTGAGGATGATGCGGCCGCGCCAGCGCGGCGGAATCTTCGGCTTCTCGTCCGGATACTGGATCGTCACCCGGCGGTGGAACATGTGCAGGAAAATGAACCACATCGTTTTCAATGAATTCCAGATGATCATGTATTCGATCGCCTCTTCACCGTCGGTGCGCGACTTCGATCACGCCGCCGGCCCAAGCGCCAGTGCGATCGCGCCGGTGATCACGAGATTGAGCAGCGTCACCGGCAGCATCAATTTCCAGCCATAGGCCATCAACTGGTCATAGCGCGGGCGCGGCAGTGATGCGCGCAGCAGAATGAAGATGCCGATGACGACGACAGTTTTCACTAGGAACCAGATCACCGGCGGCAATACCGGTCCCAGCCAGCCGCCGAAGAACAGCGTCACGATCATCGCCGAGATCAGGATGATGCCGATGTACTCGCCGATGAAGAACAGCCCGAACTTCATGCCGGAGTATTCGGTATGGAAGCCGGCGATCAGTTCGGCCTCGGCTTCCGGCAGATCGAACGGCAGCCGCCGCGCTTCGGCGATGCCGGCCACCGCGAACGCCAGCAGCCCGAAAAATTGCGGCAGGCAGAACCACAGATTGCGCTGCGCGTTGACGATGTCGCGCAAATCGAACGATCCCGCCAGCATCACGACGCCCATCAGCGCCAGCCCCATGAACACTTCGTAGCTGAGCATCTGCGCCGCGGCACGAAAGCCGCCGAGCAGCGAATACTTGTTGTTCGATGCCCAGCCGCCGAGCACGATGCTGTAAACGCCCAGCGACGACATCGCAAGGAAGAACAGCAAGCCGATGTTGAGATCGACGACACCGATGCCGGGTGCGATCGGCACCACCGCGAATGCCAGCAGCGTGGTTGCGGCGATCACCGTCGGCGCCAGCACGAACACCCCCTTGCTGGCGAACGGCGGCACCCAGTCTTCCTTCGTCAGCAGCTTGATCGCGTCGGCGACGATCTGCAGCGTGCCAAACGGGCCGACGCGATTCGGGCCGTAACGGTCCTGCCACACGCCGAGCAGGCGGCGCTCGATCCAGGTCAGGATCGCCGACCAACCGAGCAGCACGATCAGGATGAAGATGATGTTGAGCCAGATGCGGCCGAGATCGCTCATCGCGGCTCTCCTTTCACCGGCCGGATCGCCACCCATGCGGGCAACGCGGCGCCGGCAAGCTGCGGGGGCACCAGCGGCACGCCGGCGACGCCGTGCGCGATATCGGACCGCAGCTGCAGCGGCAACTGCATCACCGCGCCGGCAATCTGCAATTCAACGACGTCGCCGCTGCCGCAATCGAGCGCCGCCGCGTCGTCCGGATGCAGCGCGACGAACGGCGCCGGGATGCGCTGCATGATCGAAGGCGACCATGCGCTGGTTTCGTCACTGCCGAAAATCTGGTGCAGCGGCAGCAGCAGCCATTCGCCGCGGCGTGGCGCGAATGCCGGCGGCATGTCGTCAAAATAGCCGCGTTGCGCGCCATCTGCGGGTTCGATCAGCCGCACGCCGGGGTCGCCGCCGGCGAGCGAACCGCCGACTTCCTGCTGAAACTTGTTCAGCGACTGCACTGAATTCCACCCCGGCGCCCAGAAGCGCGGTATCAGCGCCGCCGGCGGTTCGCCGGGATAGCCTTCCATAGTGAATGCCAGTGCCGAATCCGGGTCGGCCGGCGGCTGCGGCTCGCTTACGTCGATGTTGGCGAGGATCGCGGTACGTCCGCTGTAGCGGTGCGGCGCACGCGGAATCTTCTGGCCGGCGATGCGGAAATCGGCCGGCGGCGCCGCCTGAATGATCGCGCCCAGAGCAGGAATCGCCGCGGCGCACGCTGCGGTCACATCAT
This sequence comes from Betaproteobacteria bacterium, assembly GCA_040255885.1. Taxonomy (GTDB): domain Bacteria; phylum Pseudomonadota; class Gammaproteobacteria; order Burkholderiales; family JBDZVW01; genus JBDZVW01. The sequence goes on along the minus strand of JBDZVW010000223.1, from coordinate 2,635 downwards.
CCAGATTCGCCCATTTACATTCTTGACCGCGTCCGGCCGCCTGCATGATGTCGTGCAGCCAGCGCCAGCTTTCCTGCACATCGTCCCGCGGCACGAACACCTGGAACATGCGCTGCGCACGGCCTTCGTTGTTCACCAGCGTGCCGTCGCGTTCGGCAAAACTGGCGCCCGGTAGCGCGACGTCGGCCTTTGTGCCGGCGGCGGTCATCGTGTGGTCGATGACTACGACCCGACTAGCGGCGGCGAGGCAGGCATCGATCCTTGCGGCACCGGCACTGCGATAAAGATCGTTTTCCAGAATGACGATCGTTTCCGCATCACCGTCTTTCAACGCATCCAGCGCCGCATCGAGATCACGGCTACCGAGCAGCGCGGCGCCGATGCTGTTGCACTCCGGAACGATCAGGCAAAGCTGCGCGCGCTGCGTCGCGCCGTGCAGCGCCCGTGCCGCATTCGCCGCAGCCTCGATCACGGCGCGGCTGCCGTAGCTGACGCCGGCCACGATCAGCGGATTTTTTGCCGCTCTCAATGCGCCGGCGATGGTCGCGGCCAGTGCGCGACTGCTGTCCGGCTGATCGCTGACCAGTGGCGCGGAGTTGTCGAGCTCGTGCGCGACCGCATGGCCGAGGCGCGCGATATCGTCCGGTGCGGCGTGAAAGACCTGTGTCGCGACGTCATCGAGGCGGGTATCGGCAACCGCCGCGATGAACAATGGCCCGAGCTCGTTCTGCACCGCGGCGCGCATCGCGCCGTCATCCCACTCGGGTATGTGCAGCTTGCCGCCGATGCGATCCCACGGCGCGCGGCGCACCGACTGACGCAGCGCCAGTGCCAGGCGCGGTGCGGTCTGCGTGACGTCTTCGCCAAGCACCAGCACCGCATCGGAAACTTCGGCATCGTGCAGCGACGGGATGCGTGCCGGTCCGCTTCGCATGATGTCGAGTACCATCTTCAGCAGCGCGTGGTCGCGCCCTGCCATGCCGAGGTAAAAATTGTCCACACCGACCAGCGTGCGCAGCGCGAAATTCGCTTCGAGCGACGCGCGCGCCGAGCCGATGCCAACCACGCACGCCGGCTTCCGGAACAGCGGCGCCAGTCGATCGAGCGCCTGCTGCCGCGTGGCGGTTTGCAGCGCGTCGCCGCGGCGCTGCCGCGTCAGCGGTTGCCTGATGCGGTTCTCGCCGTTCACGAATTCGTAGCCGTAGCGTCCACGGTCGCACAGAAAATAGCCGTTGACCTCGCCGTTGTAACGATTGCGGATGCGGCGCAGCATGCCATAGCGCTCACCCGGAATGATGTTGCAGCCCAGCCCGCAATGCACACAGACCGACGGCGCGGTCTGCAGATCCCATTTGCGTGTGTAATGCTGCTTCAGCGACTTGTCGGTGAAGACGCCGGTCGGGCAGACTTCGACCAGGTTGCCGCTGAATTCGTTTTCCAGTGTGCCGTCCTGGTAACGGCCGAAGTAGACGTGGTTGCGCAGCATCAGCGCATCGAAATCGCGTCCGCCGGCGTAATCGCGATAAAAACGCGTGCAGCGGTAGCACTGAATGCAGCGGTTCATTTCGTGATTGATGAACGGCCCGAGGTCCTGGTTGCGGAAGGTGCGCTTCAGCCCGCGGTAGCGGCGATAGACGTGGCCGGTCATCACCGTCATGTCCTGCAGGTGGCATTCGCCGCCCTCATCGCACACCGGGCAGTCGTGCGGATGATTGATCATCAGCCAGCCGCCGACGCTGCGGCGGAATTCGCGCGCCTCCGCATCATCGATCGAGATGCGCGTGCCGTCCTTCGCCGCCGTCATGCACGCCATCACGATCCTGCCCTTGGTATCCTTTTCGTCCTTGAACTGCTTGATCGCGCACTGGCGGCAGGCCCCGACCGAGCCCATCGCCGGATGCCAGCAGAAATACGGCAGATCGAATCCCAACGTCAGACATTCCTGCAGCAGGTTGCCGTCTTCGTTGACCGTGTGTGGCACGTTGTCGATGTGGACGGTGGCCACGCTCAACTCCACGGACAGCGCTTGTCGCGCACATGCCGTTCGAAATCGTCGCGGAAATACTTCAGCGCGCTCTGCAGCGGCTCGGCCGCGCCCGGCGCCAGCGCGCAATAGGTATGGCCGGGTGCCAGCAGATGCGTGTGCGCCTGCAGCCGGTCGAGATCCGCCAGCTGTCCGTGCCCGCTTTCGAAGTCCTGCAGAATCTGTTCGACCCACGCCAGCCCTGACCAGCACGGCGTGCACCAGCCGCAGGATTCCTGCGCAAAAAAATGTTCGAGGTTGTGCACCATGCCGACCGGGCAGGTCTGATCATCGAGCACGATCATCGTGCCGGTACCGAGGCGGCTGCCGACTGCCTGCAACGAATCGAAGTCCATCGCGACGTCGAGATGCTCGTCGGTGACAAAATCGGTCGACGCGCCGCCCGGCAATGCGCCGCGGAACCGGCAGCCATCGCGCATGCCGCCGGCGTACTCTTCCAGGATCTCACGCATCGGTGTTGCCATCGGCAATTCCCACAGCCCCGGCTTCTTGACCTTGCCGCTGACTCCGTAGAGCTTGGTGCCGCCGTCGCCGCTGCGGCTCAGGCTCTTGAACCAGTCCGCGCCGCGCGCGACGATGTGCGGCACGTTG
>JBDZVW010000007.1:7116-20570 GCA_040255885.1 Betaproteobacteria bacterium | reverse complement strand
TTGCGCGGCTGAGAATCTGCGACAGCGTGACCATCAGCCGCTGCGCGTCGAACAGTGTGCGCCGCGGCCACGACTGATGTGCGCGGCGATAGGCGACCCAGTTGACGAAAAACAGGATGTGGCGCGCTTCTTCCTGCATGATGGGCTCGAAAATATCGACCAGCTCGGCCGAAAAATAGCCCGACGTGCGGGCCAATGCGATGAGACCGAAGGCGAAGAATGAATCGAAGCACTCGCCATAGCCGGCGTACAGATATCTGCCGTGTACCTGTTTCTCCGGCGGCGGCGCAAGCGCCGGCAGCTCGATTCCATAGAACTGCGTCAGTTCGTGCAGCAACTGCGAATGGCGGCTCTCCTCGTGGCCCTGCAGCGCCAGCGCTTCGCGCACCACCGGGTCCGGTTCTGCGTCGGCCGCCGCCTGCACGATGCGCGCGGTGACGTGCTCGGTCGAGACAGCTTCCTGCCAGAATGGCAACGCCGTCACCCGTGTCAGTGCATCCCCTTCGAGCTTCGGCCACGGCATCCGGCGGGGATCAAAACGAATGTGGGAATCGACGAAGAACCGGCAGAACAGGTCCCGGTGCTCCTGAGATCCGATTCTGAAGGACATGGATATTATTCTACAACATTGTCCTGCCCTGCTGTTCTCAGTCCGGCCTTTGCGCCCCGCCGCAGCATATGGCGCAGCCGCCGCCCTTCAAGCCATTGCCACGACGCCAGCACCGGAACGCCAAGGCCGATCTGGCGCACGCGGCGCGCCAGCGACAACGCAATGGCCACGTCCGCCGGCAGGCCGACTGCAGCGCCGAACAGCAGGAACACGCCCTCCTGTACCCCCAGCGCGGCGGGCACCAGAAAGGCCATGCTTTGCCCCGCCTGCGCCAGGCTTTCCAGCAGGATCGCCGCCGCCACCGTCACCGGATTGCCAAGCAGGTAAAGCGTGAACCACAGCTCTCCGGCACCCGCCAGCAACCCGGCGAACTGCCACAATGCGCCGATCGTGATCACGCGGCGCTGACGGTAGAGTCCCTGAATCGCGCGGTCGAGCGCCGCTGCATCGCCCGGGAGAGACTGGATCCTGCGCCCTGTAAGGATGCTCAGTCCGCGCTCCACCAACTGGAACAGACCCCACCGGTGCTGCAGCAGAAAGAAAATCACGATCGCCGGTATGCCGGCCAGCAACGCCAGCACAATCGCCCACGCCGCGGTGTGGTCTCGCAGATAGTAGAGCAGCAGCGCGAGGCCCAGCACCGTGAAGAGGAACTGGACCGCCAGCGTCAACGTAATTTCCACGATGACGCTGGCGGTCGCCGCCGTACCGGACACGCCGCGCATCATCAGCAGCCGCACGCCGGCAACTTCGCCGCCGACACGCGCCACCGGCAGCAGGTTGTTGATCGCGTCGCGCACCGCCGCCGCCCACGCCAGAAACGGCAGCCCCGCTTGCGGCGAGCCGTGCAGCAGCGTACGCCAGCCGGCGGCATCGAGCGTGATCGGCACCAGGTGGACCGGAATCAGCCACAGCAATCCCCAGCCGGCGCTGGCGAGTATGCCGACAATGTCGTTCAGCCCGCTGTGGACGATCAGGAAAATCGCCAGCCCCAGTCCCGCCGCGCTCGCCGCTACGAGCCCGAGCTGCATGCGCACCGCACGCGTGATACGTGCTGTGTGGGGTTTCGATTGGCCGCGATCGGCGCTATTCATTGCCGGCGGCCGCTGCGTACGGCCGCTTGCGGAACAGCAGCAGCACCGGCAGCAGGATCAGGATGGACACCAGTACCGCCGTCAGCGCCAGCAGCAGCGTCTTGCCCAGCACCGCCATGCCGGGATCGCCGGCCACGGCCAGGCTGCCGAACGAGCTCATCGTGGTCAGCGCGCTGTACAGCACCGCGCCCGGCGTGCTGGTGCGCAGCAGTTGCGTGATGTCGACGCCGTTGCGCCAGCGCACCACAAGATAGATGCCGAACGCCACACCGAGTCCGATCAGCAGCGGCAGCACGATGATGTTGGCAAGGTTGAACGACAGCCCGGACAGCTCCATCGCCGCCACCGTGAGCAGCGCCGCGAAGCCCAGCGGGATCAGCACCATGAACATGTCGACGATACTCTGCAGCGAGATCAGCAGCAGCAGCGCGATCAGGCCGAGCGAGATCAGGCTCGCCTCGATGAACGCGTCGACCACCGCGCGTCCACCTTCGACCAGCATCACGGGCGCGCCGGTGGCGTCCGGCGCGACCGTGCGCACCGCGTCGACGAAGCGCCGCATGTTGATGTTGCTGCCGAGATTGAGCGTCGAATACACTTCGATGCGCGTCGCGCCGGACGGCGCGACATAGCGCCGTTTCAGCGAGTCCGGCAGCGTGGCGCGGGTCACCGGCGCAGGATTCAGCGAAGCCGACAGGTCGTGCAGCCGCGCGAAAAGCCCGCCCAGCACGCGCTGCTGCAGCACCGTCAGCCGTTGCGGAGCAGCGGCTGCATAGCGCAGGTAGCCGGGGATCACGCCGGCAAGCGCGCGCGCCGGCGCCGCCAGCGCGTGTTGCGGATGGGCATTGGCAAACGCCAGCAGCTTCATTTCGAACCCGCGCAGCGCGCTGCCGATCGCCGCCGGCAGCGCCGCCGATGTGTTCGGCGCCGTGCCCAGCACGAACGGCGGCATCAGCAGCGCCATCTGCTGAATGATCGGGAGCTTCTGCGGCTGATCGTCGGGCACGTAACTGTCCAGCGTGATCGCGTTGGAAACCACCTTCAGCTTGCCCAGCCGCTGCGCCAGCGCGTCGGCATGCTGCAGATCGGGTTCGAGGACGTCGATACGGTACGGCGATATCTCGCTGTTCGCCAGCAGGTCTTCGAAGGTTTTCACCGCTTCGGTATCCATGTTCTGCAGATGAAGCGGATTGAAATCGAAATGCACGTTCAGGACGAGCGGAATGGTGCCGACCGCAATCACCGCCGCGCCGACTGCAACGGTGCGCCCGTAGCGGCGCACCGGCAGGCGCCACAATGGAATCTGCGGCACGCGCCGCGCGCGCGGCGGTGTGCCCGGCATCAGGCTCAGCAGCGCCGGCAGCACCGTCAGATTGGCGAACAGCGCGATGAACATGCTGGTTCCCGAAATGAGACCGAGGTCGACGATGCCGGCGTAGCTGGTCGGAACGAACGAATAGAAGCTGACCGCCGCCGCGACCGCCGCCAGACTCAGCGCGCTGCCGATGCCGGCCGCCGTGCCGCACAGTGCCTGCGGCCGTCCGCCGTGAATCGCGTATTCCTCGCGGTAGCGCATGCAGAACTGGATGCCGAAGTCGACGCCGAGCCCGACGAACAGCACGACGAACGCGATCGAGATCAGGTTCAGCGGCGCAGTCGCCAGCAGCGCAAAGGCCGCGGTCCAGCTCAATCCCATCAGCAGCGTGATCAGCGTCGCGACCACCAACCGCGCCGAATGCAGCCCGAGTATCAGCAGCACCAGCACCATGCCGATCGACAGCCCGATCGCGAGACCGGTGCCGTGCGACACCGTGCGCAGCTGCTCGTTGTCGAGCGCGGCGGCGCCGGTGAGCCGCACCCGCACGCCGTGTGCAGCGTCCAGTTGCAGCGCCCGCGCGCCCGCGCGGACGGTATCGAGCGCCCGCTGCGCCGGCTGCATTTTGTCGTAATAAAGACGCGGCTTGACGATCACGAACACGCGCCGGCCGCCGGTCTTCGCCACGTCTCCGGTGATCAGCTCGTCCCACGGAATCGCGTAATAGCGCCCCTGCTGCTGCGCCTGCATCGCATTGCCGAGTTCGGTGAACAGCGTGCCCAGCCCCGCAATCTGCGGCCCGCTGCCGGTGGCACGATCCAGCCCTTGCTCCAGCAATGCGATCATGCCGGGCAGCGTCGGGTCCCGCGTCAGCTGCGAAATCAGCGGCTGGGCCTGCGACAGCCGGTCCGACAGCGCCCACAGCTCATCGGTGCTCAGATACAGCAGTCCGTTGCGGCGGAAAAATTCGCCGCCGCCGGGCTGGTAAACGTCTTCGATGTGGTCGTCATGTTGTTGCAGCCATTGCGTCAGGCGGCGCGCCGCGTCGCTGGCGAGGCCGCCGGTCTGTCCGTCGATGACCACCAGCATGGTGCCGTCGAGCTGTGGAAACGCATGGTCGAAGCGTTCCTGCATCTGCCGGAACGGGAGATCGCGCGACAGTGCCTGACTGGTGTCGGTGGTGATCGCGAAATGGTTGATCGCGTAATAGACCGACGCAGCGCTCAGCAGCACGCCGGCCACCACCACCCACACGGCGCGGCGGCTGCAAAACTTGACCAGCCGGATCAGCAGTTCGACGTATACGCGGGCCAGCCGGGACAGCGCATCCGAACGCCTTCTGTCGCTACGCGAGTTCACTGAAGCTGATCATCCGGATCCCGGACGCGGTCAGCGCGGCGCGCACGCGCGGGCTGACGAGCGCCCGCAGTTCGGCCTCGTGCCAGTCGGACAGCGATCCGCAGGCTGCGTCGGCACCAGGCGCCGTCACGGGATGAAAATAGATTTCGCTCACGCCCTCGGGCAATCGCTGCAGGATACGCAGCACGATTTCCTCGGTCATGCGGCCGGTTGCACTCAATCCGAATACGTACTGATTGAAGCGGATCCCGGCATGGCGCATGCGCCGCCGCAGCAGTCCATTCCACGGCGCCAGCAGTGCGGCGGACAGCAGCGGTCCGATGCGCTGCGCAGCATGCAACGCGCGCAGCGCGTGAACCGGCTCATACGGCAGGCGCATCGCACGCACGCCGAAATCGCGGCCGATTTTCAGAATCAGACTCAGCACGGTCGGATGCAGATGCATGTGCTTGTGCACGTTGACGTGATCGAGTGCCAGTCCGGTCGCGGCAAATGCCTCGAATTGTGCGCGGATCTCCGCTTCCAGCTGGCGGCGCACGCGCGGCACGAAGAAAAAGCGTATGCCGGAACGCAGCAGCTGCACGCCGAAACGGCCGTCGCGATCGACCAGATCCGGCACCCTGGCCGCCGGCAGCACCGGCCGGCCGTCGACCACCACGACGTGCAGGCCGACGCGCAACTGCGGCAGCCGCCGTGCGCGTTGTACGGCGTCGTGCATTGCAACGCCGCCGGCCATCAGGCTGGCGCAGCGCAAAACACCGTCGCGGTGCGACCGCTCAATCGCCTCGTTGACGGCGGGCGACAGGCCGAAATCATCCGCGGTGACGATGACCTGCCGTGACGTCACTAGCGGTGCCTGAAAAACCGCATGAACTCCACGCCCTCGCGCAGACGCCGCGACATCATCTGCGGACTGCGCAGCATCTCGCCAGTCATCTCGGCGATCTTGCCGGCCCGGAAGTAGAAGCGCTTGTAAAAGGTTTCGACCGAATCGAGCACCTCGGTATGGTTCAGATGCGGATAGTTGAGCGGTGCGATCTGCATGCCGCGTTCATTGACAAGCTGGCTCTCGTCGCTTTCCTCGAGCCAGCCGTTTTCGATCGCCTGCTCGTAGAGCCGCGTGCCGGGGTACGGCGCCGCGAGCGAGACCTGGATCGTGTGCGGATTCATCTCCTGCGCGAAGCGGATGGTTTCCTGTATCGTCTCCTGCGTTTCGCCGGGCAACCCGAGGATGAAGGTGCCGTGGATTACAATACCAAGCTTGTGGCAGTCCTGCGTGAAACGGCGCGCGAACTCGACCCGCATGCCCTTCTTGATGTTGTAGAGGATCTGCTGATTGCCCGTTTCATAGCCCACCACCAGGAGGCGCAGGCCATTGTCCTTCATCACCTTCAGCGTGTCGTACGGCACGTTGCCCTTGGCATTGCACGACCAGGTTACACCGAGCTTGCCGAGACGCCGCGCAATCTCCTCCGCGCGCCCGGTGTCGTCGGTGAAGGTGTCGTCGTCGAAGAACACTTCCTTCACCTGCGGGAAATAGCGCTGGATCAGCGCAACCTCGTCGCTGACATGGCCCGCGCTGCGGGTACGGTAACGATGCCCGCCGACCGTCTGCGGCCACAGGCAGAAGGTGCAGCGCGACTTGCAGCCGCGGCCGGTATAGAACGACACGTACGGGTGCTGCAGATAGCCGATGAAGTAGTCCTCGACGCGCAGATCGCGCTTGTAGACCTCGGTCACGAACGGCAGTTCGTCCATGTTCTCGAGGATCGCGCGATTCGGATTGTGGACCACGGCACCCGTCGCGTCGCGGTAGCTGAGACCATCGACGTCCGCGAGCGGGCGGCCTTCGGCGACTTCCTTGATCGTGAAGTCGAATTCCTCACGTGCCGCAAAGTCGATTGCCGCCGAGCGCTGCAGCACGCCGGCCGGATCGACCGCAACCTTGGCGCCGACGAATCCGATCAGCAGTTTCGGATTCGCGCGTTTCAGCGCCTCCGCCGCCTTGACGTCCATCGGAAACGACGGCGAGCTGGTGTGCAGCACGGCCAGCTCGTAATCGCCGGCAAGCGGCAGGATCTCTTCCAGCGACGTGCCGGCCGCGGGTGCATCGATCAGCCTGCTGCCGGGCACCAGCGCCGCCGGCTGCGCCAGCCATGTCGGATACCAGAACGAGCGTATCTCGCGCTTGGCCTGGAAGCGGGAGCCCGCCCCCCCGTCGAATCCGTCATAGGACGGGGGATGCAGGAACAGCGTTTTCATCATCGCAGAGACTCCTTGTCCACTTGCATGAGACCACCCAGCTGCACGGCCAGCTTGCGTTCCCGCCACGTGACGCGGCGTCCGAGAAAGCTGCCGAACCAGATCACAAAGGAAAGAATGTCGCGAAACGGCACGAGCCACGCGACAGCAGGACCGGACAGTTGCAGGCTCGTACGCGCCGCGTAATGTAGCACAAGCCTCAGGCCGATCGCGACCAACGGCAGCGCCACCGACCACGGCAAGCTGTGGATCAGCGCGGAACCGATGATGGCCGCCGCAACCGCGTGCGTGATCCACAACCCGGCATAGCCCCATGGCTGAACCACACGGATGGTGCGCGCCCAGCGCAACTCGTGTGCCAGCAGCACGCCGGCACTCGGCTCGTTGACGACGGTTTCCACCACGTACGGCGACAGCACGGTGCGCAGGCCGCGGCGGCGGGCGAGCGCTCCTATCATGTAGTCATCGGCGAGATGCGACGCCAGCGCGCGAAAGCCGCCGATGTCTTCGAGCACCTGGCGCCGCAGTGCGATGGTGGAACCGAAGGTGAACGCACTCGAGCCGAATGCCCGCGCGATCAGCACCGACGGCACGAACCATTCGTTGATGAACAGTGCGCCCAGCCGCGACCACAGCGAGCCGCGCGGCTGTGCACGGTACAGACAGGTCACCACGCCGACCGACGGATCGGCCAGCGGCCCGACGATGCAACGCAGGTAGTCGGCCCCGACACGGATGTCGCTGTCGGCGAGCACCAGGTGCGGATGGCGCGCCTGCGGCAGCATGTTTTCGAGGTTGCTGACCTTGTAGTTGCTGCCGCTCACGCGGTCGTTCACGACCAGCCGCAGATCGAGTTCCGGAAACTCGGCCATCAGCCGCCGCACCACCGGCACCGCGGCGTCGCCGGCATGACGCACGCCGAACACCAGTTGATAGTCCGGATAATCCTGGGTGCAGAACGTGCGCAGATTGTCGTAGAGTTCGGGCTCCAGACCGCACAACGGCTTCAGGATCGTCACCGGCGGCAGCACATCCGCCTGCGGTACGCGGCGCCGCGTCCAGGCCAGCAATACGCCGATCGCCGCAACGGTATACGCCAGCGGCGCGATCGCAAGCACCAGCCCGAGCACAAAGATCGCGTGCTGCAGCACGATCAAGCCGGCACGCTGCCCGGCCGCCGATTGCCTGCGACGAGCCCTGTAAAGCACTGTGGAGCGTCAGTAAAAATGGCGCCTTTCCTCGAACAATAACGGGCTGCGACAAGCGCGGCCCGTGGCGGATGTATCGCATGAAACCGGCCCGGCAACGCGGCGCTGCGACCGGATGCCCGGGCAGGGTCCATGTTCATCCAGTACCAAGGATAATCCAAACGGACGCTCAGTTCGATGGCATCATCATCGTTGGCGCCGTTTCAACACGCATTACCCATGAAAACAGCGTCGCCATTACCGGGCACCGATAAGCGCCCGCAAATCCATTCGAACAGACTTCGGCCGGAAAATTGCACAATCCGGGGCTCCCGGACAAACGTTGGGCATAAGCGGTACAATTGCAGTCATTGGCGCTGCGGAACGCAATGAACCCGCAGGCCGCCATGCTGTCGAAGAAAAATTGTAAATCGTTACGATATTTTGCCGCGGTGCGGGGGACGCCGGGCGGAGGGTGCATGCGGTGAAGTGGGTCATCGTCGGCGTTTATGCCGCTTCGATCCTGTATGTGTATCTGCGCGGCAGCGTGCGGCTGCGCTTTTTTCGCCAGCTGTTCGACCATTCGTCGATCGTGGCGCCGATCAACTCGCTGATGTACATCTTTTCGGCGGTGCCGCCATCGCGTCCGTACGTGCCGGTCGGCCGCTTCCCCGGTCTTGCGACGCTGGGCGCAAACTGGCAGACGATTTCCGAAGAGGCGCTCCATTTGCGCGAAATGGAGCGGCTGCGCGCCTCCGAAAAGAACGACGACGCCGGCTTCAATTCCTTTTTCAAGGCCGGCTGGAAACGCTTCTACCTGAAATGGTACGAGGCCGCGCATCCGTCGGCCGAACAGCTCTGTCCGAAGACCGTCGCACTGCTGAAAAACATTCCGGAGGTGAAGGCAGCACTGTTCGCCGAGCTTCCGCCGGGCGCCAAACTCAATCCGCATCGCGATCCGTTCGCCGGCTCGCTGCGCTACCATCTCGGTCTCGTCACGCCCAACGACGACCGCTGCTTCATCGAGGTCGACGGGCAGCGCTACAGCTGGCGCGACGGAGAAGGCGTCATTTTTGACGAGACGTTCATTCACTGGGCGCACAACCAGACCGACCGCAACCGCATCATCCTGTTCTGCGACGTCGAGCGGCCGATGCGCTACCGCTGGGCACAGGCGGTCAACCGCTGGCTCGGCCGCCGCGTGATGACGGCAGCAAGCTCCCCCAACGATGCCGGCGACCAGACCGGCGTGATCAACCGGCTCTTTTACTGGGTGTGGCTGGGCGGACGCTACCGGCGCCGGCTCAAGAACTGGAACCGCACCGTTTACTACTGCGTGAAGGGCGGCCTGATCGCGGGGGTCGTGCTGCTGATCGTTTTCGCCTGACCGCCGCCCACGACGGCAACGCAACACCCGCGGTCAATCTATTGCGGGGATCAGCACCGTATCGCTGATTTCGCGGCCGGTTTCGTCGCCATCGGCGTCGAGCTCGACGATGCGCAGATCGACGACGCGCTCGGTCGTGTCGCGAAAACTCCTGACCGCCAGATCGCGTGCCACCTGCAGCATGTCGTGCAGGCTGGGCGCCGCGACGCTCTCCAGAACCACGCGGCGGCCCACCTCGCCGACGGTCATGTGAATACGGTACAGCAAATAGGTTTTCTTCTGGCTCGTCATCGTATTGGATCCCTGAGCGCGTTCCCTCCGTCGTGCATGCAAAAAAGAGGCCATCCCAAAAGGCGCAGGATCCGCAAATACACCCGGGCACGGCGGCCGAATTCGTCAAGCGGCCGACAGGTGTGCGGAAAATCGGTCATTTCAGCCCGGCGAACACATGCACACTGTCTTCGCGGGCCATCGCGCGGTGGCGATCGCCGCCTCGAATGACAGCCCGAAGTGCAACGTAATCCGCCCGCGCTGGTCGTATCTCGAAAGACCGTGCGGACGGCGGCGCCGCTGCGGCAACGCGCAGCCACCGTCCGCGGCCGTCCGTTTTGAACAACCCCGGAACCCGCTCATGGACACTCGGATCACTCTGCAGATCGACGGGACGCGGCATTCGCTGACTGTCGACACCCGTACCACGCTGCTGGACGCGCTACGCAACCGGCTCGGCATCATGTCCCCAAAAAAAGGTTGCGACCATGGCCAGTGCGGCGCCTGCACGGTGCTGCTCGACGGACGGCGAGCCATCACCTGCCTGGCGCTGGCCGTCGCGCACGACGGCGCGACGATCACGACCGCGCAAGGACTTGCCGACGGCGATGCGCTGCATCCGCTGCAGCAGGCGTTCATCGATCACGACGGCTTTCAGTGCGGCTATTGCACGCCGGGCCAGATCTGCTCCGCGGCCGGCATGCTGGACGAAGTGAAGGCCGGTCACCCCAGCCACGTCACCCGCGACCTGAACGGCCCGGTGACCTTGACCGATGACGAAATCCGCGAGCGCATGAGCGGCAACCTGTGCCGTTGCGGCGCCTACGTCAACATCGTGGCGGCGATCCGCGAGGTGGCGGCGCGATGAAACCATTCGAATACGAGCGCGCGGCCGATGCCGCAGGCGCGGTCGCACGCGTGTCCGGCCGGCCCGGCGCGGTGTTCCTCGGCGCCGGCACCAATCTCGTCGATCACATGAAGCTGGGCATTGCCAGTCCGGATCTGCTGGTGGACGTCAGCCGCCTGCCGTTCGATCGCATCGAACAATTGCCGGGCGGCGCCGTGCGCATCGGCGCCGCGGTACGCAACAGCGATCTCGCCGCCGATCCGCTGATTCGCACCCGTTATCCGGTGCTGTCGCAGGCGTTGCTGGCCGGCGCATCCGGACAGTTGCGCAACCTCGCAACCACCGGCGGCAACCTGCTGCAGCGCACGCGCTGCGTTTACTTCCAGGACATCACGACGCCGTGCAACAAGCGCGAGCCGGGAAGCGGCTGTTCGGCAATCGAAGGCTTCAGCCGCTATCACGCGATCTTCGGCGCGTCCGAACAGTGCGTCGCCACGCATCCATCCGACATGGCGGTGGCGATGATGGCGCTCGATGCCGCCGTCGCGGTGCTGGGCGCGGATGGCGAGCACAGCATTCCGCTGACCGACTTCTACCGTCTGCCCGGTCGTGAGCCGCAGCGCGATACCGTGCTGCGGCACGGCGAACTGATCATCGCGGTCGATCTGCCGCATCTGCCGTTCGCCGCCCGTTCGCTCTATCGCAAGGTGCGCGACCGGGCGTCGTACGCATTCGCGCTGGTTTCGGTGGCGGCGGCGCTCGACGTGCAGGACGGCGTGATTCGGGATGTTCGCATCGCACTGGGCGGCGTCGCGCACAAGCCGTGGCGCGCGACCCGCGCCGAGGCAACACTGCGCGGTGCGGCGCCCACTGTCGAGCATTTCCGTCACGCCGCCGACGCGGAACTCGGCGATGCACACCCGCTGCGCGGCAACGCATTCAAGGTGCCGATGCTGCGCAACACGCTGATCTCGGTATTGCGCGAACTGGCCGGGGAGAACCCGCAATGAACGACCCGCTGCAGCCCGTCACCATCGGCACCCCGCTGGCACGTCTCGACGGCCCTGCCAAGGTGACCGGAACGGCACCCTACGCGTTTGAATATCCGGTTTCCGAGCCGCTTTACCTGCATCCGGTGCAATCCGCCATCGCACGCGGCCGCGTCACCGCGATCGATACTGCAGCGGCACGCGCACTGGACGGCACGGTCGCGGTCATCACGCATGAAAATGCACCGCGGCTGGCGTCCGACAAGGATCGCGAGCTGTGGATACTGCAATCCGACGAGATCCATTTCCACGGCCAGTTCATCGCCGCCGTCATCGCCGAGACCGCGGAAATCGCACGCCATGCCGCCAGCCTGATCCGGGTGAAATACGCGCCACAGACGCACGATGTGGAATTGCGCGCAGAACGCGATGATCTGTACGCACCGGACAAGGTGGCCGGCTTTTCCGCCCGGCGCAGTCTGGGTGACGTCGATGCAGCATTGAAGTCGGCGCAGGTGATCATCGATCACACCTACACCACGCCGCCCGAGTACAACAATCCGATGGAGCCGCATACCACGACCGCGATCTGGGCGGACGGCACGTTCACGCTGTACGACTCGACGCAGGGGGTGCATGACGTGCGGACGACACTGGCGCCGGTGTTCGGGCTCGATCCGGCCCGCATACGCGTGATCGCATCGTACGTCGGCGGCGGCTTCGGATCGAAAGGGCTGCCACATGCGCACAACGTGCTGGTAGGGCTGGCCGCACAGCTGGCCGGCGGTCGGCCGGTCCGGTTCGCACTGACACGCCAGCAGATGTTTTCGCTGACCGGCTACCGCACGCCGACCATTCAGCGGCTGCGGCTCGGCGCCGGCCGCGACGGACGCCTGGCAGCGATTGCGCACGAGGTGGTCGAACAGACAGCGCGGATCAAGGAGTTCGGCGAACAGACTGCCATTTGCAGCCGCGTGATGTACGCGGCGCCCAACCGCCGCACGAGCCATCGGCTGGCGGCGCTCGATCTGCCGGCCAATTCATGGATGCGGGCGCCTGGCGAGACGCCCGGCATGTTCGCCGCCGAAGTCGCGATGGACGAACTCGCGGTCGCCTGCGAGCTGGATCCGATCGAGCTGCGGGTCCGCAACGAACCGGCAGCGCATCCGGAATCGGGACGCCCGTGGTCCGGCCGCAATCTGCTCGGCTGCCTGCGTGAAGGCAGCCACCGTTTCGGCTGGCAGCCGCGCGATCCCGCGCCGGGTGTGCGCCGCCAGGGCGGCTGGCTGGTCGGGACCGGCGTGGCAGCCTCCACCTATCCGCATTTCGAAATGCCGGGCTCGGTCGCGGCGATTCGTTACGGTGCGGATCGGCGCTACACGGTGCGCATTGGCGCGGTCGACATTGGCACCGGCACCCGTACCGCGCTCACCCAAATCGCAGCCGATGCACTCGGCTGTCCGCTCGATGCCGTCCGTCTTGAAATCGGAGATACCGACCTGCCGAAGGCTACCGTCGAAGGGGGCTCCACCGGCATAAATTGCTGGGGATCGGCAATTGTCGCGGCGGCGCGCGTGTTCCGCGACCGGCACGGCAGTGCGCCGGAAGCCGGTGCCAGCGCCGAAGCAAGTTCACCCGAGGACAGTGACGCCAAAAAATTCGCGGTTCATTCGTTCGGCGCCCAGTTCGCGGAGGTGCACGTACACGCCGATACCGGCGAAGTCCGTGTATCGCGCATGCTCGGTGTGTTCTCGGTGGGCCGCATCATCAATCCGCGCACCGCACGCTCGCAGTTCATCGGCGGCATGACGATGGGACTGTCGATGGCGCTGCACGAGGACGGCATCATCGATCCGCGCTTCGGCCACGTCGTCAATCATGACTTCGCCAGCTACCACATCGCTACCCACGCCGACGTCAACGATATCGACGCGATCTGGCTCGACGAAAGCGATCCGCATGCCAACCCGATGGGTGCGCGCGGCATCGGCGAGATCGGCATCGTCGGCACTGCCGCCGCCATCGTCAACGCGGTGTACCACGCGACCGGCGTACGCGTCCGCGACTTGCCCGTCACGCCGGACAAGCTGATCCATGCCTGAGCAGTGGGCCGGCGTCGTTTCAGCGCACTAAA
>JBDZVW010000007.1:0-7016 GCA_040255885.1 Betaproteobacteria bacterium | reverse complement strand
GCGACATGCCGCACAACGCCGGCATGGCCTCCTTTCACGGTGGTGTGACCGACCGTAGCCTACAGCCGCGCTTTTTATCTTTTGGCGTCGGGCTGCTATACTTGCGCACCAGAACAATTTTTTACGAATCAATGCGATACTGTTTGAACCCCGGAATGCAGAAGGCGCTGCCGACGCCTGCCTCAGGATGGCGCCGGTGTGCAATCCACACCCGCCATCGGGTTGAAACAGCTGATCGCGTCATGTTATTTTTTGTTTCATGAAAAGCATCGTGGCGGTCCTGCTGCTGGGACTCGCGCTGGCCGTGCCATGCTACGGCCAGGTTCAACGGCTGCTGCCAAAGAATGCCGAGCGCGGCACGCTGGGCACGCAGCAACCGGCGCCGCTGGTCGATATCGACGGCAGCATATTGCGGCTCGCACCCGGCGCGCGCATTCTCGATCAGAACAACCGCTCCATCGTCCAGGGCCGGCTGCCGTCCGGCGCCGACGTCCTGTACCGCAAGAACCGCAACGGCCAGGTTTCGCAGATCTATATCCTGACACCACGGGAAGAGGCGGCGCTCGACCGCGCCGGCCGCTAGCGC
The DNA here is from genome assembly GCA_040255885.1 of Betaproteobacteria bacterium. Classification (GTDB taxonomy): domain Bacteria; phylum Pseudomonadota; class Gammaproteobacteria; order Burkholderiales; family JBDZVW01; genus JBDZVW01. Next base: position 6,430 of record JBDZVW010000007.1, on the reverse strand, counting down.
AGAAGGCTCTCCGTGTCAGGCAAAGTTTATATCCGCACGTTCGGCTGCCAGATGAACGAGTATGACTCGGCCAAGATGGCCGACATACTGCACGCGGCTGACGGGATGGAGCCGACCGACGATCCGGCGGCCGCCGACCTGATTCTGTTCAACACCTGCTCCGTGCGCGAAAAAGCCCAGGAAAAGGTGTTCAGCGACCTCGGACGCGCGCGGCTGCTGAAACGCGACAAGCCGGATCTGCTGATCGGCGTCGGCGGCTGCGTCGCGAGCCAGGAAGGTGCGGCGATCGTCAGGCGCGCGCCCTATGTCGATCTGGTGTTCGGGCCGCAGACGCTGCACCGGCTGCCGCAGATGATCGAGGCGCGTCGCGCCACCCGCCGCCCGCAGGTCGACATTTCATTTCCGGAAATCGAGAAATTCGATGCGCTGCCGCCGGCGCGCACCGAAGGCGTGACGGCGTTCGTATCGATCATGGAAGGCTGCAGCAAGTACTGCAGCTTCTGCGTCGTGCCGTACACCCGCGGCGAGGAAGTTTCGCGCCCGCTCGACGACGTGCTGACCGAAGTCGCGGAACTGGCGCAGCAGGGCGTCAGGGAAATCACGCTGCTGGGGCAGAACGTGAATGCCTACCGTGGCCTCACCGACGACGCAGAAACAGCCGATTTCGCGCTGCTGCTCGATTATGTCGCCGAAATTCCCGGCATCGAGCGCATCCGCTACACCACTTCACATCCGCGCGAATTCACGCAGCGCCTGATCGACGCCTATGCCGGCATCCCGAAGCTGGTGAGCCACGTGCACCTGCCGGTGCAGTCGGGTTCCGACCGCGTGCTGGCGGCAATGAAGCGCGGCTACACTGTGCTGGAATACAAGTCGATCATCCGCCGCCTGCGGCGCGCACGGCCCGGTATTTCGATCTCGTCGGATTTCATCATCGGTTTTCCGGGTGAGACCGACGCCGATTTCGAGGCCACGATGAAGCTGGCCGAGGACGTCGGCTTCGATGCCAGCTTCAGCTTCATCTACAGTCCGCGCCCGGGCACACCGGCGGCGGACCTGCCGGATGACACGCCGCACCGCGTCAAGCTCGAACGGCTGCAGCGCCTGCAAGCGACGATAGACATACAGGCGCAGGCAATCAGCAATGCAATGGTCGGCAGCCGCCAGCGTGTGCTGGTGACCGGATCGTCGCGCAAGGATGCCAATGAGCTGAGCGGCCGCACCGACAACAACCGCGTCGTCAATTTTGCCGCGGCGCAGGAACTGGCCGGCCGCTTCGCCGATGTCGTGATTACCGCGGCCCTGCCCCATTCGTTGCGCGGCGAACTCGCCGCCGCGCGCTAGCACTCGGCCCATTCCGCCCACGCCATTGAAGCCCGTCGAACTTTCATTCACCCCGGTCGACAATCAGCGCCTTGCGAACCTGTGTGGTGCGCTCGACGAAAACCTGCGCCAGATCGAGGCGGCGCTCGACGTCGGCATCGCGCGCCGCGGCGAGCGTTTCGCACTCAGCGGCGAGCCGCAGCAGACGCGGATGGCGGCGCAGGCTCTGCAGAATTTCTACGACCAGGCGGCAAAAGGCCTGACGCTCGAGGATGTGCAGCTGGGGCTGATGGAAGTCACGCACCCGCATCATGCGACGCCCGCCGCCAGCGACGAACCGGTACTGCTCACGCGCAAGACCGAACTGCACGGCCGCACGCCGCGCCAGGTGCAGTACCTGAAGCAGATCGTTGCGCACGATCTCACGTTCAGCATCGGCCCCGCCGGCACCGGCAAGACCTATCTCGCCGCCGCGTGCGCGGTGGACGCGCTGGAGCGCGACCAGGTCAAGCGCATCGTGCTGGTGCGACCGGCGGTCGAAGCCGGCGAACGCCTCGGATTCCTGCCCGGCGACATGGCGCAGAAGGTCGATCCCTACCTGCGGCCGCTCTACGATGCGCTGTACGACCTGATGGGCTTCGACAAGGTGGCGAAGCTGTTCGAGCGCGGCGCGATCGAAATCGCACCGCTGGCATTCATGCGCGGCCGCACACTGAACCATTCTTTCATCATCCTGGACGAAGCGCAGAATACGACGCCGGAGCAGATGAAGATGTTCCTCACGCGCATCGGCTTCGGCAGCCGTGCCGTGGTCACCGGCGACGTGACCCAGATCGACCTCGCGCGCGGCCGTCGCAGCGGGCTGGTCGAAGCGCAGTCCGTGCTGCGCGACGTGCGCGGCGTCGCGTTCACTCTTTTCGAAGCCGAGGACGTGGTGCGCCATCCGCTGGTGCAGCGCATTGTCAATGCCTACCAGAAACACGAAGAACGGCGCCGCCAGGAAACCGCGGATCAGCCTGACGGTGCAGTTCGCAATCCGTCCTGATGATGCGCCGACGCGCACCCAGTTGCGCCGCTGGGCCAGAGCCGCGCTGCAGGGCGACGCCGAGGTGACACTGCGGCTGGTCGATGAAGCTGAGGGCGAAGCGCTGAACGACAGTTTTCGCGGGCGCCATTACGCGACCAACGTGCTGACGTTCGCCTATTCCAGCCGGGCGCCGTATCACGGCGACATCGCGCTGTGCGCGCCGGTGGTCAGCCGCGAAGCACGGACGCAGCGCAAACGCATCGACGCGCACTACGCCCACCTGGTGGTGCACGGCATGCTGCACCTGCAGGGCTACGACCACGAAACCGCGGTGGAGGCGGCGGTGATGGAAAGACTGGAATCGCGGATCGTCACCGGGCTCGGTTATCCGGACCCTTATGACGTGAGGAGTAAGGAGTGAGGAGAAAAAACACGATGAACGCCAAACGTACAGATCAACCCGGCACCGAATTCTCGGGGGTTTGCCCCTCACCCCTCACGCCTCACACCTCACGCTCTTAAAGAAGAATGGACGAACCCCACCCCAAACCGCGCTGGCTGGAGCGCATCAGCTCATTGCTGATGCGCGAGCCCGAAGACCGCGATCAGCTGCTGGCACTGCTGCATTCCGCGTACGAACGCACGCTGCTCGACGCCGATGCGCTGGCGATGATCGAGGGCGTAATGCAGGTGTCGGAACTGGCGGCGCGCGACATCATGATTCCACGCTCGCAGATGGACGTGATCGACATCCGCGAATCGCCGGACGCGTTCATCCCGCTGGTGATCCAGACCGCGCACTCGCGCTTCCCGGTGATCGGCGACAACAAGGACGACGTGCTCGGCATTCTGCTGGCAAAAGACCTGCTGCGCCACTATGCGGGCGAAGAAGAATTCAACGTGCGCGAGATGCTGCGGCCGGCAGTGTTCATCCCCGAATCGAAGCGGCTCAACGTGCTGCTGAAGGAATTCCGCCGCAGCCGCAACCACATGGCAATCGTGGTCGACGAATACGGCGGCGTGGCGGGACTGATCACGATCGAGGACGTACTCGAGCAGATCGTCGGCGACATCGAGGACGAATTCGATTTCGACAGCGCGGAAGACAACATCGTGCCGGAAAAGAACGGCTTCTACCGCGTCAAGGCATTGACCGAAATCGCCGATTTCAACGACGCGTTCGGCACTTCGTACGGCGACGATGAATTCGACACCGTCGGCGGACTGGTGCTGGACCGCTTCGGACGCCTGCCGAAGCGCGGCGAACAGATCAGTTTCGACAATCTCAATTTTCGGGTGCTGCGCGCCGACAGCCGCCGGCTTCATCTGCTGCAGGTACAGAAAAAGGAAGCGGTGAGTGGCACGTAGCAGGCGGGGGAACGGACATTGTCCCGCGCGCTGATTTTCGCTCTCGTCCTCGGTGCATTGACCGTCGGCGGCTTCGAGCCTTTCGGCTTTTTCTGGCTGCCGATCATCACGCTGGCGCTTCTGATCGGACTGTGGCAGCGGCATCCGGCGCCGCGCGACGGTGCCGCGCTCGGCTTCGCGTTCGGGCTCGGACTGTTCCTGTGCGGCGCATCCTGGGTGTACGTCAGTCTGCACCAGTTCGGCGCGATGCCGGCGGCGCTGGCGGCACTTGCGACGCTGATGTTCTGCGTGATACTGGCGCTGTTTCCGACGGCGGCGGGCTGGCTGGCGGCGCACAGCAGACTTTCAGGCACGCCGTACGCACTGCTTGCCGCACCGGCGCTATGGGTACTCACCGAATGGATGCGCGGCTGGTTTCTGACCGGCTTCCCATGGCAGTCGGTCGGCTATTCGCAGGTCCCGTATAGCCCGCTTGCCGGCTTTGCGCCGGTATTCGGTATTTATGGCGTGTCGCTCGCCGTCGCGCTGAGCGCCGGCGCCATTGTCACGCTGTTCGAAGCCGGCCGACGGAAAGCGGCCCACAGCGGCCGGCTTCGCACGATCGCGTCGGTCATCCTTCATCCTTCATTCTTCATCCTTGCCATCCTGTGGATCGGCGGTTATGCGCTGCAGCAGATGGCGTGGACCACACCGGCCGGTGCGCCGCTCACGGTCAGCCTGCTGCAGGGAAACATTCCGCAAAGCCTGAAGTGGAAACCACAGGCAGTGCGTTCGACGCTGGAAACCTACTATCAGATGGTGATGGCATCCGACGCGCGGCTCATCGTCCTGCCGGAAACCGCGTTGCCGATGTTCTACCAGAACGTGCCGAAGAACTACCTCGCAGCGCTGACGACCCACGCACGCCTCAACGGCGGCGATCTGCTGTTCGGCGTGCCCGAGCACACCGACGGCAGCGTCTATTACAATAGCGTGGTGAGCATCGGCACGTCGCCGTCACAGACCTATCGCAAGCACCACCTGGTGCCGTTCGGCGAATTCCTGCCGTTCAAGCCGCTGTTCGGCTGGGTGCTCGACGTGCTCGACATTCCGCTGTCGGACTTTTCGCGCGGCCCGTTCTACCAGAAGCCGATGACGGTCGCGGGACAGCAGGTAGCGGTCGATATCTGCTACGAGGACGGCTTCGGCGATGAAATCATCCGCCAGTTGCCGCAGGCGACGCTGCTGGTCAACGTCAGCAACGATGCGTGGTTCGGCCATTCGATCGCGCTCGAGCAACATCTGCAGATGTCGCAGGCGCGTGCATTGGAAACCGGGCGCTACATGCTGCGTGCAACCAATACCGGCGTCACCGCGGTAATCGATCCGAAAGGCCGTGTCGTCGCGCGCGCCCCCGAATTCACGCGCGCAACGGTCAATGACACGATCAGCGGCTATCAAGGCGCAACGCCATTTGTACAATGGGGCAACCCCGCCGCGATCATTTTGTGCCTGTTGCTGATGGTGGCCGCGGCATGGCTCGGCGTGCTGCGGCAAAACCGGTAAAATACGCGTCTTTGCGACAACTCCTGCGCCGCATGCTCACTTTCCAGCAACTCATTCTCACGCTGTACCAGTACTGGGACCGCCACGGTTGCGTGCTGCTGCAGCCCTATGACATGGAAGTCGGCGCCGGCACTTTTCATACCGCGACCTTTCTGCGCGCGATCGGCCCCGAACCATGGAACGCCGCCTACGTGCAGCCGTCGCGCCGGCCGAAGGACGGCCGCTACGGCGAAAACCCGAATCGCCTGCAGCATTACTACCAGTACCAGGTGGTGATGAAACCATCGCCGCCCGATATCCAGGCGCTTTACCTCGGCTCGCTGGAAGCGCTCGGCATCGACCTGCGACAGAACGACGTGCGCTTCGTCGAAGATGATTGGGAATCACCGACGCTGGGCGCATGGGGACTGGGCTGGGAAGTGTGGCTGAACGGCATGGAAGTGACACAGTTCACCTACTTCCAGGAAGTCGGCAGCCTGCCGTGCAAGCCGGTGCTCGGCGAAATCACCTACGGGCTGGAGCGGCTGGCAATGTATCTGCAAGGCAAGGAGAGCGTGTTCGACCTGGTATGGACGCCGGGCGTCAGCTACGGCGACGTGTTCCTGCAGAATGAAAAAGAGCAGTCGGCATACAACTTCGAGCAGGCGAACGTCGAGCTGCAGTTCCGGCTGTTCGACGATTTCGAGCGTGAGGCGCAACGCCTGGCCGACGCGCAGCTCGCGCTGCCGGCGTACGAGATGGTGCTGAAGTGCTCGCACACCTTCAATCTGCTCGACGCGCGCGGCGCCATTTCGGTGACCGAGCGTGCGGCCTACATCGGCCGCGTGCGCGCCCTGGCGCGGCGCGTGGCGCAGGCCTATTACGATGCGCGTGAACAGCTCGGTTTTCCGCTGTGCGTTGCGGAATCGAAAGCGGCATGAACGCAACGCTGCTGGTCGAGCTCGTCACAGAGGAGCTGCCGCCGAAAGCGTTGAGCGTGCTGGGCGACGCCTTCGGCAATGCGATCCGGGACGGCCTCGTCCGCGCGCGATTGACGGGCCGCGACTCTGCAATGCGGATCTTCACCACTCCGCGCCGGCTCGCGGCCATCATTTCCAACGTGTCGGAAAAAGCCGCCGACCACGAAGCCGAAGTGCCCGGCCCGTCGCTGAAAGTCGGACTCGATTC
>JBDZVW010000222.1:0-4965 GCA_040255885.1 Betaproteobacteria bacterium | reverse complement strand
GAAAAGCGTTAACCGCAAAGGCGCGAAGGCGCAAAGAAAAGCCGCAAAGAACTTCAGAATTTCTGGTTTTATTTTGCTTTTGTTTTCCTTTGCGTTCCTCTGCGACCTCTGCGCCTCTGCGGTTGCAGTTGTTTTTGACGTGTTTTTCTTGGCGTTCTTGGCGTCTTGGCGGTTCAATGCCCGGCACGCACCTGATCGAGATCCCGGCAGATGATGCGTGCCCCCTCGGCCAGGCGCGGTGTCGCGCGCTGCACCAGGTCCGGATTCACGGTGAACACGTGGCCGGCGCGCACTGCCGGGATGTCCGGATAGCGGCGCCATTCGGCGACCGCTTCGCCGGCATCCGGCGACGAAACGTCGATGATCGCGTCCGGCGCCTTTGCCAGCACGCTTTCGATCGACACCGACGGTGTGAGCACCGGCAGCCCGCCAAACACGTTGACGCCGCCGCATAGCTTGATCACGTTGCCGATGATCTGCCGGTTGCTTACCGTGAGCAGAGGATGGCGCCAGATTTCGTAGAACACCGTGACAGGTGACTTGCCGGAATAGCGCCTGCGCAGCGCATTGATCGCGGCCTCGAATTTACGCGCAGCATGCTCCGCAGTCGATTCGGCGCCGGCGAGCAATCCGATCGCGCGCAGCAGCCGCGGAATGTCGCTCAGCCGCGCCGCCTCGGTGACGAACACGTGCAACCCGAGTCGCCGCAGGCGCGCGATGTCGCCCGCCTGGTTTCCGGTCTGCCACGCGATCACCAGGCCGGGACGGAGCGCCAGCACGCGTTCGGCATCGATGCGTGACGCATCGCCGATGCGCGGCACGCGGCGTGCAGCCGGAGGATAGTCGCTGAAGCCGGTGGTGCCGACGAGCTTTTTACCGGCGCCGGCCGCAAACACCAGCTCGGCAATGCCCGGAGAAAGTGCAACGATGCGGCTGGCAGGCTTTGCCAGCACCAGATGCGCGCCGGCATCATCGGTGAACGAGATCGGCGCCGCAAGCGCGGGAAGCGGTGCGAGCGTAAACACAGCGAGCGCCACGCATAATGCTACGGCAGGAAATCCCCCCTGCCCCCCTTTTGCAAAGGGGGGTAAAACACGCTGGGCCGCTCGTCGCTTTGTAAAAGGGAAAGGCAAAAGTTCGAGGGTCGTTCTTCCTTTTGCCAAGCGGGATGAAAGGCGCTCGGAAGTGTTCCCCCCTTTGAAAAAGGGGGGCAAGGGGGGATTTAAAGCCGCAACAAGCTCTCGGAACGTTATGGCAAGCACCGATTCAAACGCAACAGCGCGCTACGACGCGCCGCCAAGCGAAGCCGCTCAGTCCGTCGGCTCGCTGTGCTTGAGCCGGCGTTCGCGAACGCCCTCCGCCAGCACGTCGAGCAGCGCGCGGCTGTCTTCCCAGCCGATACAGGCGTCGGTGATGCTCTGGCCGTACACCAGTTCCTTGCCCGGCTGCAGATCCTGGCGCCCCGCCTTCAGGTGGCTTTCGACCATCACGCCGGCGATGCGATTGTCGCCGCCCGCCAGCTGCGCCGCCACCTCGCGTCCCACGTCGATCTGACGCTGCGCGTTTTTCTGACTGTTGGCATGACTGAAATCGATCATCAGCCGCTGTGCCAGCCCGGCGTCGGCCAGCCCCTTCGCCGCCGCTTCGACGCTCGCCGCATCATAGTTCGGTCCGTGCGATCCGCCGCGCAGAATGATGTGGCAATCCTCGTTACCGGTGGTGGACACGATCGCCGAATGGCCGCCCTTGGTCACCGACAGGAAATGATGCGGCGCCTGCGCGGCACGCATCGCGTCCACCGCAACCCGGACGTTGCCGTCGGTGCCGTTCTTGAAGCCGACCGCGCATGACAGGCCGGACGCCAGTTCGCGGTGAATCTGGCTTTCGGTGGTGCGTGCGCCGATCGCGCCCCAGCTGATCAGGTCGGCGATGTACTGCGGCGTGATCATGTCCAGAAATTCGGAGCCTGCCGGCATGCCGAGTGTATTCAGCTCCAGCAGCAGTTCGCGCGCGATGCGCAGCCCCTCGTTGATGCGGAAGCTGCCGTCGAGATGAGGATCATTGATCAGCCCCTTCCAGCCGACCACGGTGCGCGGCTTTTCGAAATACACCCGCATCACGATCAGCAGGTCGTCGGCCAGCGCGTCGCGCGCTTCCTTCAGCCGATTGGCGTAATCGACCGCAGCGCGCACGTCATGAATCGAGCACGGACCCATGATCACCAGCAGCCGGTCGTCGGCGCCGTGCAGAACGCGATGGATGTCCTGGCGCGTATTGAACACCAGCTCGGCCGCTTCTTCCGTCAGCGGAAACTCGCGCAGCACGTGTGCCGGCGGCGCGAGTTCCATGATTTCCCTGACCCGCAGGTCGTCGGTGCGATAGCGCAATGGAGGATGTAACAACTGATCCATCGGCGTATTATATGCCAATTGGGCTGCATGATAGCGGCGTTTTCGACGGTTATGACCGCTACGCCGCAGACTCGGCATGCCGGCATGGAACAGCGTGTGCAACGATGAACGTCACCGTGCCGGTCCGTTGCCGGCCGGCTCCCTCTCCCGATCAATGCCACGCATTTCGTTTGAACTGACGCCGCGCCCGCCGTTTCGGCTCGATTTGACGGCGCGCGTGCTGCAGCGGCGCACCGACAACGCGGTCGATCGCTTCGACGCCGGCACCTACCGCCGCACACTCGCGATCGACGGCGCCGTGATCGACCTGGCAGTCATCCAGCACGGAACGGCCGAGCGGCCGGTCCTGCTGGTTGAGGCGAGCGGCAGCCGTGTCGACGAGGCGACGCGGCATGCCGCCGCCGGCATGCTCGAGCGCCTGCTCGGCCTCAGTGTCGACCTCGACGGCTTCTACGAGCTGGCCACGATGGACCGCCAGCTGGGGCCGCTGGCCGGTCGTTTCCGCGGCGTGCGGCCGCCGCGCTTTGCGAGCGTATTCGAAGTACTGATCAACGCCATCGCGTGCCAGCAGATCACGCTGACACTGGGCATTCGCCTGCTCAATTCCGTGGTGCAGCGCTTCGGACGCCGCGCGCACCGCTCGGCAGCCGCCGCGCACGCCTTTCCACGGCCGCAGGATCTGGCCGATGTTGCGCCGGAGACGCTGCGTCCGTTCGGCTTCAGCGGCCAGAAGGCACGCGCCATCGTCACACTGGCGCAGCAGGTGGCGTCGGGCGAACTCGATCTGGAGGCCGTGGCACAGCTTGACGATCAGGCCGCACTGGCACGCCTGCTGGCGCTGCGCGGCATCGGCCGCTGGAGCGCCGAGTACGCGCTGCTGCGCGGGCTCGGCCGCATTCATGTTTTTCCGGGCGACGACGCCGGCGCCCGCGGCAGTCTCGGGCGCTGGCTCGGCTGCAAGAAGCCGCTCGATTATGAGGGCGTCGCACGCACCGTGAAGCGCTGGCATCCGTACGCCGGTTTCGTTTATTTCCATCTGCTGCTGACGGGGCTGGCAGCGGCCGGCGTCGTCGAATGAAAGCGCCTGCTGCCGTCTTCACGATCGGCCATTCGACCCGCGAGCTCGCGACGCTCATCGCCATGCTGCGCGCACACGGCATCGAGAAGCTGATCGACGCGCGCACCGTGCCGCGTTCGCGCAAGAATCCACAGTTCAACCGCGACACGCTGCCGGCCGCGCTACGGGCGGCCGGTATCGGCTACACGCACATGGCCGGGCTCGGCGGACTGCGCCATGCGCGGCCGGATTCGATCAACACCGGCTGGCACAACGCGTCATTTCGCGGCTACGCCGATTACATGCAGACACCGGAATTCACGCAAAACATCGAGCAGCTGATCGCTCACGCCGGCAAGCAGCGGATCGCGCTGATGTGCGCCGAAGCCGTGCCGTGGCGCTGCCACCGCTCGCTGATCGCCGACGCACTGACCGCGCGCGGCATTGCGGTGTGTCACATCATGAGCGACAAACGCGCCGACCCGCACACGTTGACGCCGTTTGCGCAGGTGGAGGGAACTGCGGTGACTTATCCTGAAGACGTGAGGAGTGAGGAGTAAGGAGTTAGGTGACGAAGCATCCGGCGCGCGTAGCGCGCCGCATTATTTCCTCCTCACACCTCACTCCTCTCTCCTCACGTTTTTCAAGCGTGGGTGCCGCCGACGGTCAGCCCATCGACCCGCAGCGTCGGCACGCCGACACCGACCGGCACACTCTGGCCTTCCTTGCCGCAGGTGCCGATGCCGGAATCGAGCTCGAGATCGTTGCCGATCATCGCCACGCGCGTCAGCACGTCGGGGCCGTTGCCGATCAGCGTCGCGCCCTTTACCGGATAGCTGAGCTTGCCGTCCTCTATCATCCACGCCTCGGACGTCGAGAACACGAATTTGCCGCTGGTGATGTCCACCTGGCCGCCGCCGAAATTGGCCGCATAGAGCCCGCGCTTCACCGATGCGATGATTTCATCGTGCGTTGCATTACCGCCCAGCATGAAGGTATTGTTCATGCGCGGCATCGGGATGCAGGCATAGGATTCGCGCCGCCCGCTGCCGGTCGATTGCATGCCCATCAGCCGCGCGTTCAGCGTGTCCTGCAGATAGCCGCGCAGCACGCCGTCTTCGATCAGCACGTTGCGCTGTGTCGGCGTGCCTTCGTCGTCTATATTCAGCGATCCGCGGCGATCGGCGAGTGTGCCGTCATCTATCACCGTCACGCCGGGCGCCGCGACGCGCTCGCCGATGCGGCCGCTGAACGCGGACGTGCCCTTGCGGTTGAAGTCGCCTTCGAGTCCGTGGCCGATCGCCTCGTGCAGCAGCACACCCGGCCAGCCGGGACCCAGCACCACTGTCATGGTGCCGGCAGGCGCCGGGCGCGCGTCAAGGTTGACCAATGCCTGGTTGACCGCCTCGCGCGCATAGCTTTTCAGGATGTCGTCGGTGAAACAGGCATAATCGAAACGCCCGCCGCCGCCGGCCGTGCCCTGCTCGCGCCGTCCGT
>JBDZVW010000221.1:0-4966 GCA_040255885.1 Betaproteobacteria bacterium | reverse complement strand
GCGGCATCGCGGCTGCGACGTCGAGGAAATCATGGCAAGAATGGTGAATTGCGTAATACTCGGACGCGAGGCGGAAGGGCTCGATTTCCCGCCATATCCGGGCGAGCTGGGCAAGCGCGTTTTTGAAAACGTCTCGAAGGAAGCCTGGAAGCAATGGCTCGAGCATCAGAAAATGCTGGTCAACGAAAACCGGCTCAATCTTGCCGACAAGAAGGCGCGCGACTATCTCGCGCAGCAAATGGAGCAGCATTTCTTCGGCGGCGGTGCCGATACCGCGGTGGGGTTCGTGCCGCCGTCGAAGTAAACGGTCGCGGTGTCGTTTCTCTCGTCCCCTGATGACGAGGAGATGGAGCCAAGCGAAAGAAATGGTTGCGCTGTTTGATCTGCGGACAGCGGTCGATTTTTCCAAGCGCCGCTGACCACCCCGCCCGCCTGCGCGGGCTCCCCTCCTCATTCGAGGAGGGGAAAATCAGAAGCGGGCCTCGACGGTCGCATTTGAGCGTACCGTGGAGCGTGCTGTACTTTCTCCCCTCCTCAAATGAGGAGGGGTGGACGCGAAGCGGACGGGGTGGTGAGCGGCGTACATCGCGGGCGATGAGACCAAACCGGCACCGCAGGCTTCAAAGACCGAAGAACCGCCGCAATACCTCAGCGGTTAACCCGCAGTCAGCGTCTGCACCCCATCAGCCGTCGCCAGCAGCAGCACGTCGGCACGGCGGCGTGCGAACAGGCCGTTGGTGACGACGCCGGCGATCTGGTTGAGCGTTCCTTCCAGTTCCACCGGGTTGAGAATCTTCAGGTTGTGCACGTCGAGCACGACGTTGCCGTTGTCAGTGGTGAATCCTCCGCGCCACTGCGGCTGCCCACCGAGTTTCACCAGCTCGCGCGCGGCGTAGGAGCGCGCCATCGGGATCACTTCGACCGGCAGCGGAAAGCCGCCGAGCACGTCGACCAGCTTGGCGCCGTCGGCAATGCAGATGAATTTCTTCGCCACCGCCGCGACGATTTTCTCGCGCGTGAGCGCACCGCCGCCGCCCTTGACCATGTGCAGATGGCGCGTGATTTCATCGGCACCGTCGACATAGACCGGCAGATCGCTGACGCTGTTGAGATCGACGATCGGAATGCCCGCCTGCTTCAGGCGCTGCGCGGAAGCCTCCGAGCTGGCGACTGCGCCTTCGATTCGGCCACGGATCGCAGCCAGTTCGTCGATGAAATGATTCACGGTCGAGCCAGTGCCAACGCCGACGATACCGTCGGGCGGCAGCTGCGCAATCGCGGCACGTGCCGCGGCATGCTTCAGTTCATCCTGAGTCATCGGGAAGCCTTGTGCTGAAAACGTTCAGCCGACTATACACCATCCCGCTATCAGGATTCAGGATTCGGGGACCAGGATTCAGGGAGAAATATGCGGCGCACCTGTGCGCCGGTAACTTTTTACTGAATCCCGAATCCTGACCTCCGAATCCTCCGGATTCTTGGTCCTTGCGCTTCATTCCTGCTACGCTTTCAATTTTGTGCCGCGAGCGCTCTTTCCATGCCCCACAACGATTATCTCGAACGCATTCTGTCATCCCGCGTCTACGACGTGGCGGTTGAAAGCCCGCTCGATCTGGCGCCGGAATTGTCCCGGCGCATGAACAATACGCTGCTGATCAAGCGCGAGGATCTGCAGCCGGTGCACTCGTTCAAGCTGCGCGGCGCCTATAACAAGATGGCGCGGCTGCCGGCCGCGGCGCTGAAGCGCGGCGTGATCGCGGCATCGGCCGGCAACCATGCGCAGGGCGTGGCGCTGGCGGCGCAGCGCCTCGGCTGCAAGGCCACCATCGTGATGCCGGTGACGACGCCGCTGATCAAGCTGGAGGCGGTCAAGATGCGCGGCGCGCGCGTGGTGCTGCACGGCGATTCGTACGACGAAGCGTACGCCAGATCGCAGTCGCTGGCGCAGCGCCGCGGCCTGACGTTCGTGCACCCGTACGACGACCCCGACGTGATCGCCGGCCAGGGCACGGTCGGCATGGAAATCCTGCGCCAGCATTCGGGGCCGATCCACGCGATCTTCGTACCGGTCGGCGGCGGCGGGCTGATCGCCGGCATCGCCGCCTACGTCAAGCGGCTGCGGCCCGAGATCAGGATCATCGGCATCGAGCCGGAGGACGCGGCGTCGATGTATCTGTCGCTGAAGGCCGGCCACCGCGTCAAGCTCAACCAGGTCGGGCTGTTCGCCGACGGCGTGGCGGTGAAGCAGGTCGGCGAGGAAACCTTCCGCCTGTGCCGCGAGCTGCTCGACGACATGATCCCGGTCGATACCGACGCCATGTGCGCCGCGATCAAGGACGTGTTCAGCGACACGCGCGCGGTGCTGGAGCCGGCGGGCGCGCTGGCGATCGCCGGCGCCAAGGCCTATGCGCGGCGCGAAAAGCTGCGCGGCAAGACGCTGGTGGCGGTCGCGTCCGGTGCCAACGTCAATTTCGAGCGCCTGCGCTTCGTCGCCGAGGAAGCGGAACTCGGCGAACAGCGCGAGGCAGTGTTCGCGGTGACCATTCCGGAACGTCCCGGCAGCTTTCGCCAGTTCTGCTCGCTGCTGGGGCGGCGCAACGTCACCGAATTCAATTACCGCTACGCCGACGACGGCGAGGCGCAGGTATTCGTCGGCGTCGAAGTGCGTGACCGGCGCGAGACCGGCAGCCTGCTCAATACGCTGCGGCGCAACGGGCTGAAGACGGTCGATCTCAGCGACAACGAACTGGCGAAACTCCACATCCGTCATCTGGTCGGCGGCCACGCACCAAAGGTGGACAACGAGAGCCTCTATCGTTTCGAGTTTCCGGAGCGTCCCGGCGCGCTGATGCGCTTTCTCAACAGCATGAGCCACAACTGGAACATCAGTCTGTTCCACTACCGCAATCACGGCGCCGATTACGGGCGCGTGCTGGTGGCGATGCAGGTGCCGCCGCGCGACAGAAAGCAGTTCAAGGCGTTCCTCGCGCAACTCGGCTATCCGTACTGGGAAGAAAGCGACAATCCGGCGTACCGGCTGTTTCTCGGCTAGCGGCGGTACGGTGGCGGCCGGAACGGACTACAATGGAACGCGCGGGTCAACAGGCGGGAGGGCATGACATTAACGCTTAGATTGATAGCGGGCATCACCCTGCTGTTCGCGGCAGTCGTGTGCTGCGCGAGCCAGGACGATGATTTTCTGGCCGCGCGCGACGCGTTCCGCGACGGCGACGCGGCAACGCTTGCCCGCTACGCCGCGCAGTTGAAAGGCTATCTGCTCGAGCCGTACGTCGAATACTGGCAGATCAAGCGCAATCTCGATCAGGCACCGGCCGCTGAAGTGCGCGCGGTATTGAACGACGCGAAGAACGACGGCCCGCTCGAACAGCAGATACGCGCCGACTGGCTGGAACAGCTGGGCAAGAACGGACAATGGGATTTGTTCACGGCCGAATATCCGAAACTCCTCGAACCGGACACCAAACTGCAGTGCTACTGGCTGCAGACGCAGCTGGCGGCCCGCGGTAAAGACGACCGGGCGGTCAGTGCAGCGCGCGACTTGTGGCTCACCGGCAAGCGGCTGCCGGACAGCTGTGACACCGTGTTCCAACTTCTCGCGCAGCAGGGGGATCTGCCGCAATCGGCCATCTGGGAACGGCTGCGGCTTGCGCTGAAGCACGTCAACACCGTCCTCGCGCGGCAGATCGGTACCTATCTTCCGGACGGCGAGGCACCCGGCAGCCGCGCGCTCAAGCGCGCCGCCTCATCACCGCTGACTTATCTGCGCCGGTACCTCCATCTCAAGTCGCGCGCGGGGCGGGAACTGGCGATCTTCGCGGTGGAGCAGATCGCGCGCAGCTCCCCGGAGGCTGCCGCCGCGCAGTGGGAAAAACTGGCACCCGCATTTCCGGCCGCCGACCGCGACTACGTGTGGGGCCGCATCGGCTTTCACGCAGCGCTGCAGCACGATCCGCAGGCGCTCGAATGGTACGGCCATGCGCATCATCTGAGCGACGTCGAACTGGCGTGGAAGGCACGCGCCGCGCTGCGCGCCGAAAACTGGCCGGCAGTGCTGGCGGCGATCAATGCGATGTCGCCGCAGGAGCGCAGCGTGGACGCGTGGCGTTACTGGAAGGCGCGCGCGCTGAAGGCGCAGGGCCAGAGCGCCGCCGCCGACGCACTGCTGGTGCCGCTGTCGGCAGAATTCGGCTTTTATGCGCAGCTTGCGACCGAAGCGCTGGGAAGGCCGATCACGCTGCCGCAAACCAATTACACGCCGGGCGACAAGGACATCGCGGCCATCTCCGATCTGCCCGGCATTCAGCGCGCGCTTGCGTTCTATCGTCTCGATCTGCGCTACAACGGCACGAAAGAGTGGGTGTGGGCGATCCGCGGGTTCGGCGACAAGAAGCTGCTGGCCGCGGCCGAGCTGGCGCGCCGCAACCATATTTACGACCGCGCGATCAACACCGCGAACAAGACGGTTGCACTGCATGACTTCGACATCCGTTTTCTGGCGCCGTACCGCGACGTGCTCAAGACCTTTTCCGAGCAGCAGCAGCTCAGCCTGCCGTGGGTTTACGGGCTGATCCGGCAGGAAAGCCGCTTCATCGCCGATATCCGCTCGAGTGCCGGGGCCGCGGGCCTGATGCAACTGATGCCCGGCACCGCGAAATGGATTGCGAAAAAGCTCGGCATCCGGCATTTTCACTGGGCAGAGATCACCGAGCCGAAGGTCAACGCCAATTTCGGCACGTTCTACCTGCGCCACGTGCTCGATCTGCTCAATGACAATCCGGTGCTCGCGTCGGCCGGCTACAATGCGGGGCCGAACCGCGCTCGCCGCTGGGTTGGCGACAAGCCGATGGAAGGGGCGATCTATATCGAGACCATCCCGTTTTCGGAAACCCGCCGCTACGTCAAGAAAGTGATGAGCAACACGGTGTACTATGCGTATCTGTTTCAC
>JBDZVW010000006.1:10171-20819 GCA_040255885.1 Betaproteobacteria bacterium | reverse complement strand
GTCCGGAATGATGTCGCCCAGCGTTTCGCCCGCCGCCGCGCGCACCTGCGCCTTCACCAGGTCGACGCCGGTGATTTCCTCGGTCACGCCGTGCTCGACCTGCAGCCGCGTGTTCATTTCGAGGAAATTGAACGAGCCGTCGGCACCGAGCAGCATTTCAACGGTGCCGACGTTGTCGTAGCCCATCTTCTGCAGGATCGCCGCGACGTTGTCGGCCGTCGCCACCGCCTTGCCGCGATCGAGCGCGGGCGCTGCCGCTTCCTCGATTACCTTCTGGTGGCGGCGCTGCGTCGAGCAGTCGCGCTCGAACAGATGCATCACATGACCGTGCAGGTCGCCCAGCACTTGGAATTCGACATGCCGCGGCCGCTCCAGCAGGCGCTCCAGGTAGACTTCCGGATTGGAAAAGCCGCGCGTCGCCATCGAGCGCGCGCGCTCCACGGCCCCTGCAAGCTGCGACTCATCATGTGCCGGCAGCATGCCGATGCCGCCGCCGCCGCCGGCCGGCTTCACCAGCACCGGGTAACCGATCTCGCGCGCGGCGGCGAGCACCGCATCCGGGTCCGCCGGCAGCACGCCGGAACCGCGCGACAGCGGCATTCCGTACTGCGCCGCCAGTTCGCGCGCCTTCGTCTTGTGGCCCATCGCCTCGATCCAGCGCGGGGAAGGGCCGATGAAGCGCGCGCCGCTGTCGTTCACTTTCTGTGCGAACGCCGGGTTCTCCGCGAGAAAGCCGTAACCCGGATGCACGCCGTCGGCGCCCGATTTGCGCACGACCTCGAGCAGCACCCCCTGGTTCAGATAGCTTTCGCTCGGCGCGGCCGCCCCGATCGCGTAGGTCTCGCTCGCCAATTCCAGATACGGCGCACCGGCATCGGCTTCCGAATAGACCGCCACCGATGCCACGCCCATTTCGTTCAGCGCGCGCAGCACCCGCGCCGCGATGGCGCCCCGATTCGCAACAATGATCTTGTTGAACATGTGATCCTTTCAACACGCTGCCACCCGTCGGGCGGCAACCCATCCGTTCAATCCTTCGCCAGCCCGAGCTCGGTCAGGATTTCCTTCGCATTCGCGTACTGTTCGTCGAGAGAACGCCGCGCGTCGGCACCGGACTTGAAGTCCGGCACTCGGTACATCTTTTCGAGCCGCTTCCGGTAATCTGCCGACTGCGACATTGTGGAAAACGCATGGACCCAGAATGAGACCTGCTCCGGAGTCAGATTTTTGGGCGCGATGATGCCCTGCGTGGCAACGAAATCCGCCGCAATCCCTTGCTCGCGCCAGGTCGGCACGCTGGCGAGCGCGCCGCCCAGCCGCTTCGGCGAGCTGATCGCGATGATGCGGATCTTCCCCGCCTGCATCAACGGCACCATGTTTCCGACCGTTGCCGCGGCGGCGTCGAGATCGCCGCCGAGCACCGCGGCGAGCGATTGCATCGACGACTTGTACGCGATCACGCGCAGTTTCTTCACATTCACACCGGCCGCCTTGAGCGGCAGCGCCGCGCCGATATGGATATGGTTGCCGACCGCAGTGGCGACGCCGATCGACAGCGCACCCGGGTCCTTCTTCAGGCGCGCAACGAGGTCCCGCGCGTTCTTTACCGGCGAGTCGGCACGCACCGCGACGGCGACGTATTCATCGAACAGCACCACCAGCGGCGTATAGTCGGAATAAGTACGCTTGGTCATGCCGGTGATCTTGCTGGTCAATATCGTAAATGACTGGATGCCGAGCAGGTTGCCGTCGCCGACGTGCTCGTTAAACTCATGGAGCATCAGCGCACCGCCGCCACCCGCCTTGTTGTAAACGACGACCGGTTGCTTCAGCGCCTTTTCAGCTTCCAGTTCCGCTTTCACGATACGAGCGGTGGTATCAAGCGATGCACCGGGACCAGCCGGCACGATGATCTTGACCGTGCCGGTCGGCTGCCACGCGTTTTGCGCGAAGGCCGATGGCACGACCAGCGTGGCGGCCAGCAACAGCGCGTGAGACAGCCGTTTGCATGCGAATTCAAACATCGTTCTCCTCCTTTTTCGGACGACTCATGGACGCACGCCCGCCTTCAGCCGCGGGCCGAGCTGGATTTTCAGGCGCGGCTGCAGCGCCTCGATGAACTGGCACAGGTACGGCCGCGTCTCGCGCGGATCGATCACGTCCTCCACTGCGAACGCCTCCGCGGTAAGGAACGGCGATGCCAGCTCGCGCAGCTCTTCTTCGATTTCGCGCTCCCGTGCCTGCGGATCGGGCGCGCTCTCGATCTCGCGCCGGTAGGCGGCGCGGACACCGCCCTCGATCGGCAGCGAGCCCCACTGCGCCGACGGCCACGCGATCTTGAAATTGAGGCCGCGGCGATCGATCACCGCGCCGCCGGCCATGCCATAGCATTTGCGCACGATCACGGTGAACATCGGCACGCTCGCCTGTTGCCCGACGAAGCGCGCACGCATGCCTTCGCGCAGAATCGCGGCGGCTTCCGATTCCGTGCCGATCATGAATCCCGGCACGTCGGCGAAAAAAATGATCGGAATGTTGAACGCGTCGCACAGCTCGACGAAATGAGTCTGCTTGCGCGCCGCCTTGTGATCGACGATGCCGCCGAACATCGGGTTGTTGGCAACGATACCGACAACATAGCCGTCCAGGCGCGCCAGCTGCGTGATCACGGCGCGGCCGAACGTCGGCCGGATCTCGAACGCTGAATCGCGATCGGCCACCATCGCGATCAGCTTGCGCATGTCGTACGGCTGGCGCGTCGAGCGCGGCACGATATCGACCAGCGCATCGTCGCAGCGGTCGACCGGATCGCCGCACGGCGTCCGCGGCGGCAGTTCCCATACGTTCTGCGGCAGGTAGGACAGGAAGCGCCGGATCTGGCGCAAGCAGTCTTCCTCGTTCTCGGCGGCGTTGTCGATCGTGCCGGCGGTATCGACCGCCATCTTCGCGCCGCCCAGCGCCTCCTTCGTGACAGGGGTACCGAACGCGCGCTCGACCACCGGCGGCCCGGCGGCGAAAATCTGGCTGCTTGCCTTCACCATGATGGTCCAGTGCGCGAGCAGCGCGCGGCCCGACGGTCCGCCCGCCGTGGTGCCCATCACCGCGCTCACCACCGGCACGATGCCCATCAGCTCGACCGAGCGCTCGAAACCGTCCCAGCCATAGCCAGGCACCACGGTATAACCCTTGCGCCGTGCTGTGTTCACGCTGCCGCCGGTGCCGTCGACCAGGTTGATCAGCGGAATGCGGTATTCGTATGCGAGGTCCTCGATGAATCCGCCCTGTCCGCCCTTGCGCCGGTCGGAGCCGAAGCCGGTGCCGGCGCGGATCGTGTAGTCCTCGCCGCCGATCGCGACCGGCCGGCCGTCGATGCGGCCGATGCCCATCACGTACGGCGCCGGCTCGAATGCCTCGAGCTGGCCGGCGGCGTAAGTCGCGCGCCCGGCGAGCTTGCCGACCTCACGGAACGAGCCGGGGTCGAGCACCGCATGGATGCGCTCGCGCACCGTGAGCTTGCCCCGCGCGTGGTGTTTCGCCACCGCGTCCGGCCCGCCGCAGGCTTCCGCCAGCTCGCGGCGGCGGCGGATCTCGTCGGCTTCCGCCCGCCAGCTCATGCACCGGACTCCGGAATGATCATGAGCGCCGCCCGCAACGATGCGTATTCCGACCCGGCGCGATGGTCAGCCGTCGATGACCGCGACGACCTGGCCTTCTGCAACCGGATCCTTTTCCTGTACGCGGATTTCGGTCACCGTGCCGGCGTCCTCGCTGATCACCGGAATCTCCATCTTCATCGATTCGATCACGATCAGCACGTCGCCTTCTTCCACCGCGTCGCCCGGCTGCTTCTTCACCTGCCACACCGTTCCCGTGATCTCGGACTTGATTTCTATCGCTGCCATGTCGTTTTCCCGTCTTTTCGTGACAAGCCGGCCCGCGGCTCGACGCCGGCCGGGTGCACCCCTCGAGCCTGTCAGAACCTACTAATACCGGGTTGATAGTCTGCTGTCAATACGAATGTTAACAATATGACAGCATCAATAACTGGTCGGCCACGTGCGCATCAGGTGCTGACCGACGCCGCCCGTCTTGCGCAAGCGGTAAACTTCAAGCATGCGCGCCAGATAGTCACGCGTCTCCTGCGGCCGAATCACCGCCTGCGCCGCGTACACCGAGGCCAGGCCCCACACGTCGCTGTCCTGCTTGATCTGCGCCAGCTTTTCGTCGAAGCCGGGCTCACCGGGCTTGACGCCGTGCACGATGCGCGTCGCGAATTCCGGGCTCATGAAGCTCACCTCGGCGCTCGGCCACGCCGCGATGTCGTCGGAATGACGGCCGCCGCCCATGCAGACATAGGCGCGGCCGTAGCTCTTGCGGATGATCACCGACAGCCGCGGCACGGTCAGCAGTGTCATCGCGTTCATGAAGTTCATGATCTTGCCCGGCGCGCCGCTGCGCTCGGCGTCGGTGCCGATCTGGAAGCCCGGCGTGTCGACCAGCAACACGATCGGCACGTTGAACGAGTCACACAGCACCAGGAAATCGATGATCTTGCGGCAGGCGTCGGCGTCGAGCGCGCCGCCGCGATGCAGCGGATTGTTGGCGACGATGCCGACGCTCTTGCCACCGAGGCGCGCCAGCGCGGTCAGTGCGCTGGTGCCGAAGCGCGGCTTCAGCTCGAACAGCGAATCCTTGTCGACGATGCAGCGCGCGACCTTGCGCATGTCGTAAACCTGGGTGCGGCTGTCCGGAATCAGCTTCAGGATGTCGGCCATGCCGTCGCCCGATCCGGCCGGCACCGGCGCGTCGGGCGGCGCCTCGTTGTGATGGCTCGGCAGGTACGACAGGAAGCGCCGCAACGCGTCGAATACCGCTTCCTCGCTGTCAACAACCTGGTCAACCAGCCCGGTGGTTTCCGCATGCAGCCGCCAGCCGCCGAGCTTTTCGAAGTCGACTTTCTCGCCGAGCGCCATCTCGATCAGCTTCGGGCTCGACACCGCCATCGTCGCGCCCTTGTGCATCACCGCGAAATCGGAGCAGCAGGCGAGCCACGCCGACGAGCCGAATGACGGGCCCATCACCGCCACCGCCAGCGGCGTCTCGCGCGTGCAGCGGAACTGCGTGATGTCGTTACCCAACAGCAGTCCCATGCCGCGCGAGCCCATCGCGTCGGGCAGCCGCGCGCCGGTGGACTCGCCGATCACCACCAGCGGCATGCCGCGCTCGGTCGCGGTGCGCTTCATGTGGCCGACTTTCTTGCTGTTGGTCGCGCTGGTCGATGCGCCCTTGACGGTAAAGTCGTTGACGATCACGCACACGTCGCGACCGTCGATGCGGCCGAAACCGGCGAGCTTGCCGTCGCCGGGCGTTTCGTCCGCCTGTTCCGGATACACGCCGGAGGTTCCGAACAGTCCCGATTCGATGAACGAATCCGGATCAAGCAGCCCGGCGATGCGCTCGCGTGCATTGAGTTGACCGGCCGCCTTGCGCTTCGCCAGCTTTTTCTCTCCGCCCATTCCCAGCGCGTGCGCGCGTCTGCGCTCATATTCTTTCATGAGCTCATCAAATGCCATCTCTCTACTCCGTTAAATTCCCTAAAACAGCGAACGGCGCATCACGCCGTCATCGCAACGCGTACTGCTCCAGTTTCGCGCGATCGAGCTCGACGCCAAGCCCCGGTCCGTCCGGCACGTCGATCGCGCCGGACGACATGTCGATGCGGCGCGTGATGATGTCGTCCGCCGTCTTCAGCGGGCCGACGCATTCGAGCCCGTCGATCACGTTGTCGCTGGTGGCGGCCAGCATGATCTCGGCCGTGGTGTTGATGCCCAGTCCGAAGCCGTGCCCGACCACGCAGCGGATGCCGGCCGCCTTGGCGGTTTCGAGCATGCGCCGTGCGGCCAGGAAGCCACCCTGTTTCATCACCTTGAGCTTGACGATGTCGGCGGCACCGGCGCGGATCACGCGGATCAGGCTGGCGTGATCGACGATGGCTTCGTCGGCCATGATCGGCACGCCGCCCGCTTCGCGGCGCACCTGCGCCATGCCCTCGACGTCATCCGCCGCCACCGGCTGCTCGAAAAGCTGCAATTGATACGGCGCCAGCAGGTGCGCAAGTTTTACCGCATTGTCCACGTCATAGCCGGCATTTGCATCGACCCGCAGTGCCATGCCGTCGCCGACCGCCTCGCGCACCGCCCGCACCCGTTCGCGATCGGCGGCAATGCCACCGCCAACCTTGATTTTCGCCGAGCGGAAGCCGCGCCCATGCCACTTCACCGCTTCCGCCGCCGCTTCCTCGGGTGACAGGATGCCGATCCAGGCGTTGAGCAGCCAGCGCCGCTTCACGGCACCACCGAGATAGGTATGCACCGGGATGCCGAGAGCGCGCGCGGTAAGGTCGACGCATGCCATCTCGATCGCCGCCTTCGCATCGAAAAAGCCCGGCATGATCGCGTGCAATCGATTCAGAATCGTATGGATGTTCGCGGCGTCCATGCCGACGACCGCCGGCGCCAGCCGCGCCCGCAGCGCTTCAAGCGATTCGTCGATCGATTCCACCGAATACCCGGGAGACGGGTCGATGTTGCCGAGCCCGATCCGGCCGTCATCCGCCTGGATCACGACGATGACGCTTTTCTGAACCTTCTTCGTCACGTAGGCATTGCGAAAACCCGGTCCGACCAGCGGCACCGCGACACCGTGGACGTCCACGCGCTCGATGCGCAACGCACGGTCGGCAGTTGATGAGTGGTGATGATCGCCGGACGCGACCGGACGCAGCTGCGAATCGGTACTCGACATAAGATCCTCCGTATCGCCGTCGATGGGCGACTATATCGCTTCACTCGCTGTTTCGTAAATATGATCAGGACGCAATAACGTGATAATAAAAGCCGATATGCATCCCCGTCGTTCAACTGCCCGCCAGGCTGGCCGCCTCCGGAAAGAAGAACATCTTCCATGACGTCGGCTGTTTTTTGAGCCGGCCGGTTTTGTACATGAAGTCGGCATAGCGCATCACGCCTTGCGGCACCAGCGTGATGTTCACCAGCGGATCGCTGATCGCCTTGTAGACTTCATCCAGCGGTATCTTGGAGTGCGTCGTCTCGACGTAAATTTTCGCGGCCGCGTGCTTGTCCGCATTGATCTCCCGCGTCGCATCCTGGAGCGCCGCCATGAATGCGCTGACGATTTTCGGATGGCCGTCGTGAAACTTCACGGTCGTGTAAACGATGTTGAAGCTCGCGGGGCCGCCGAGCACATCGTACGACTTGAATACGGTATGCACCGACGGATCCTTCAATTCCTCGTACTGGAACGGTGGTCCAGTGAAATGGCTGGTGATTTCGCCGGCACCTGACAACAGCGCCACCATCGCATCCGGATGCGACATCGATACCGTGAGCGGATCGAGCTTTTCGTAATGCTCGATGCCGAACGCCTGCGCCGCCGCCATTTGCAGCAATATCGCCTGATTCGATGCCTTCACCGCCGGCAGCGCGATACGATCCTTCGGCGAAAAATCCTTCACTGACTTGATGCCGGGCTTGCGCGTATTGAGGTAATGCGGCATCGAATTCATCGCGCACAGCCCCTTGATCTCGACGTTCGGATGGCCCTGCGTCTTCGACCACAGGATCAGGAACGGCGCCGGGCCGCCCGGCACGAATTGCACGCCGCCGGACAGCAGCGCGTCGTTGACGGTGGCGCCGCCGCTGAGCGTCGCCCAGGTCACGTTGACATCATGCAGTCCGGCCGATGCCAGCCGCTTTTCGAACAGCCGGTCGTGCTCCATCACGATCAACTGCAGGTAGGCGATGCCGAACTGTTTCGCGATCTTGATTTCGGTCGCTGCGGCGAAACCGCTCTGGGCGATCAGCCCGACGCCGAATGCCGCGACGAAGAAACGAACGAGCCGTTTGCCGAGCTTCATGAGAATCTCCGTTTCAGGGATTGTGATCACATCGCATTTTTCGCCGACGGCGCCGTATCACGTCATCCGCACCGGACAGACCGTCGAAAAATCGATCTGCCGGGCGCACCATTTGGCCGCCAGCAACGTCTTCCAGTCATCCAGATAGCCGCCGACGATCTGCAGGCCCAACGGCAAGCCCAGCGGTCCCAGCCCGGCCGGAATCGAAACTGCCGGGAAACCGCACAGCGTCCATGCCGCGCAGTACACCGCATCGCCGGTGAACGTCAGGCCCTTCGGTGCCTCTCCCAGAGCCGGCGGTGTCAGCAACGCGTCGTAGCGCCGGAAAATCTCGGCAAGCGTCTGCTGTATGCGGCGCCGGACCTGCAGCGCGCCGAGATAATCGGCGGCCGAAATTTTTTGCCCGTCGCGGACATATTGCCTGAAGCGGCGGCTGAAGCCGCCGCGGTTGCGCGCCACGATCGTGGCATAGCCGGCGGCGATTTCTCCCAGCTGAATCGCCCGCGTCGCCTGCACCGCCTGTGCCAGCAAGGACGTCAGATCAAGATTTTCAACGCTTGCGCCGGCCTTGGTGAAACGTCTGGCGGCACTCTGGAGCAGCTTCTTTTGTGCCGGCTCCGCCCTGTCCCAAGCCGGTGCGCGCACGACGGCCAGCCGCAACGGATGTCGCGGCAGACGGAGATCATCCGCATTCGGCGGAAACACGTCGTGCCGCGCGTCGTCTTCATCCGGCACGCCGCTCAGAATGGCGGCAAAAAACGCCGCATCGTCGACACTGTTCGCGAACACGCCGACATGATCGAGCGTCGGACTCAGCGGATTGACGCCGGCCGTCGGCAGCAGCCCGTAGCTCGGCTTGAACCCGACCACGCCGCAATAGGCGGCGGGCCGGATCACCGAACCGCGCGTCTGCGTGCCGATCGCAAGCGGAACGAAGCCGGCGGCCACCGCCGCCGCGGACCCGCTCGACGAGCCGCCGGGCGTATGCAGCGGATTCCACGGATTGCGCGTCTTGCCGGGATTCTGCGCCGCCAGCTCGGTGGTGACGGTCTTGCCGAGCACGAATCCGCCCGCCCGTTCGATACGCGTCACGACTTCCGCCGACACATCCGGCACGTAGCCGCGACAGGCGGCGCAACCCATTTCGGTCGGAATGCCGCGGGTCAGAACGATGTCCTTGATGCCGACCGGGATGCCGTGGAGCCTGCCGCGCGGCTTTTTCGAGTGCCGAACTTCGTCATCGGCCTTGCGCGCATGGCTCATTGCGCGCGCGGCGTCGATCCATGCCCATGCACCGATGCGACGTTCATACTCGTTGATGCGGTGGAGATAAACCCGGAGCAGGTCCGCGCTCGAAAGCGCTCCACTGCGGAGTTTGCGGGACAGCTGCGCCAGCGTGAGCCGGCTGGCCGGCCGCAATCCGTCCACATGCGACATACCGGAATTCTTCAAGAAGACCCTCCTCGGATTGCCGGCATGCCGGAAAAAAATACATCCTCCCCGGCCGTCGGCGGCTGATGAATGCACTATACTGTGCCGCCCGCACGGCGTGAATGTGACGGGAATCCGATAGCGTGATCAGCAACGCCGATACCCGGCGCGTTGCGATCGTGCCAGGAATCAGGCGGGGCTCAAATCATCGCAACAATCGTGAAGCCGAATTTGCGACGATCACGCGCGACGTTCATCGGCGTTTCAGCTCGATCGGCGTTCCATGCGGCGTGCGGCGCGCGGCCTCGTCCCATTCCTGCTTGCGCTGCGCCAGCAGCTCACCGGTGACCAGCCCCTTCTCTCGGGAAATCGTTTCCAGCGCATCGAGCCAGTGCAGATAATAGTTTTCGCCGGTGTCCGGACCGCCGGCGGCCTGCGCATTGCGGATCGCCTGCGCCAGCGCATCCGCCCATTCCTTCCAGCTGAACAGCCCGCGCTCATACAAGGTCAGCGTCATCGCAAACGCCTGGGCTTCCCACGGTGCGCGGAATACCGGCCCTTCATCATCGCGCAGCAGCTGCGGCAGCGTATCGCGCAGTTCGGAAAATGCGGCGCCCGCCATTTCCGATTCGGCAGATGTCACTCAGCTCTCCTCAAGATACGGTTCCCAAAGGTTCACGCACACCGACGAAGCCGTCGTGTCCGCTCCCCATAATTCCGCCGCGTCGAACTTCACGGTATACAGCCACTGCGGCTGTTCGCCCAGACCGATCGCGTTCGTATCCGGAAAAACGTGCGCGCCATGGACGGCGATGATCACGCCGCGCTTGTCGCGGCAGTAGCGCGGCAGGCGCGTGTGCGTCGACGGATTCATGCGTTTCGTCTTCACGGCATCGTCGAGCTTGAATCGCGCCGGCGCCATGGCCTCGCGGTTCTGCGGGTTGCCCTTCATCAGCATCGGCCGAACCTGCGCGGCGGCAAGCCTGCGTACCCCGGACGCCGCGGCGGCGCGCGGCTTGCCGTCGGCGATCTCACGCACATCCGCGAGAGACGCCGACACCAGCAGTTTCCTCAGCCCTTCAAACCAGATCTGGTAATAAGTGCTGGACAGATACTGAACCGGCTCCAGGCTCTCGCGCGCGCCGCGCACCATGTCCTGATTCCATTTGCCGGTTGCATTCATCGCCAGCGTCAGCGCAAAGACGCGGCGCTCCCATTCGTGATGAAACGCGGGCTCCGCCGGCTCCGCGTCGACCGGCCCGAAGCCGTGCATGCCGCCCA
>JBDZVW010000006.1:0-10071 GCA_040255885.1 Betaproteobacteria bacterium | reverse complement strand
AACGCGGGCTCCGCCGGCTCCGCGTCGACCGGCCCGAAGCCGTGCATGCCGCCCAGGTCATGGGCACCGCTCATTTCGTCTCGTCCTGCAGTTGCGCGACAGTTTTCGGCAGGCCGACGCCGATCATCGAATCACGCGTCACCAGCTCCGCCAGCTGTTCCTCGCTCCGGCCTGCGGTGTCCGCCGGCCGCAGCGGCAACACCAGATAACGCACCGCGGACGTGGAATCCCAGACTCGGATCTCGACATCGGCCGGCAAATCGAATCCGAACTCCCGGATCACACCGCGCGGATCGCTGACCGCCCGCGAGCGGTACGGCGCGGACTTGTACCACACCGGCGGCAGTCCGAGCACCGTCCACGGGTAGCACGAGCACAGCGTGCAGACCACGATATTGTGAACCGTCGCGGTGTTCTCCAGCGCCACCATGTGCTCGCCGGTACGTCCGACGTAACCGAGCGACGCAATGGCCGCGGTCGCGTCTTCCAGCAGCCATTTCCTGTAAGCCGGATCCGTCCACGCCCGGGCCACCACGCGGCAGCCATTGCGCGGACCGACCCGCGTCTCGTAGGTTTCTATCAGCGCATTCAACGCGTCGGGGTCGACATAGCCTTTTTCGGTCAGCAGCGATTCCAGCGTGCGCACGCGCAAGTCCATGTCGGACAATTCGCTGCCTTCGAAATCATGATGATGTTCCGCGTGTTCGTGATGATGATGATCGTTGCTCACTTAAAACTCCGATGAAATACTCGCGCCGGCCTGATCTCACAGCTCAGTCGCCGGATACATTTTGAACCGGCTCACCGGCTGCCGGGTGAAATTCCTGCGACAGCACCCCGATCGCGTTGGTAAACGCCCGGCTCGCCGTCACTATCGGACACTGGCGCTGGCGGTCGAATAATGCAGCCACCTGCCCGATAATCCGCCTGCGCGGCGCACCGTCGGTTTGGTACGGACGATTCAGCGTGATCGAAAACAACCCGCGCGGCCGATGCGGATTACCGCAGTCATGTTCGCACAAAAACCATATAGTGTAATTAATGCGGCCGCCCTGACAGGGTACCGGCTCGGCGTCGAAATGCACCTCATTGATTGATTCAAGGTTGACATGACAATGATGGCCATCGAACTCGCCTATCTGCCAGGAACGATGTCTGCCCTCGGCCCACACCGAAAGTTCGCCGGGAAGAAGATCAGTCTTGAATTCGACCAGCACACCACCGCGATGAATCACCAGAGAAGCGTCGGTCAGCGACAGTGCTTCGCGTAACAGCCGGGCAACAACACCGATGCGCCGCTCGACGGACGGTGTGGCCATCGCATCTGTTCCTGCTGTATTCAAAGTGCGGTTATCAGTCTGGAAAGCGCTTCCGTACTGGGTGCCGTCAAAGCGCGTCCGGTCAACCGCATCAGCAATGCCGATAATCCGCTCCAGTCGAACGACGAGGCTATCTGCGTTCCGTTGACGCCACCGCTCGCCCGGAATTTGACGATCCGCGGAAAGCGGGCCCGATGATCGATCAGCCGCTGAAAATAGCGTTCAAGCACCTCGATTCGCAGCTGTCCGCCCCGATATGGCCTGCCGATACTCAGCGCCACCCCGTATCGCGTCATCGCGTCCCGCCGCGTATTGCCCAGACGCAATTCGAACGATGGTTGAAATCCGAAACACACGCTGGGGGTAAACACATAAGTTGCGAAACGCAATCGCGCCAGATCAAGATGCATATGATGCGGTACACCGCCCAGAGAGAGGTCGCGGACGCCGGCGAACGCACCATCATAGCGCGACGCGGAGAGACGGGCGCGGCCATGCGGGATAAGCTCCATCACCGCCCCATCGTGCCAGCAGCCCGACATCAGCGTAACGTCCGGATCCGCCAACGACTCGCGTAAAATGATGTCGATTGAATCAATGAATGAATCCATCACTGATCGACACTTTATAGCAATTGCACAATCTCAAGTACTCCTTCAGACGCCCAGACAACGAACCAGACACTACCCAAACTAATTGCTTTTTCTCCTCTGATACATTTAACGGCGTCGCTCTCGCGCTCAACTCGTACTATCGTAAGCTCAGCTACCCGGTTGGTCGTATACGTTTGGGAAAAACATTTCTTTCCACGACTCTGGTTTTACTTTGATCGAACCGATCTTGTGCATAAATTCTACATATTTCATGATATTGTGTGGTGTAGTCGTATATTTGATATCGGGATCATTTAACATCTTCAGGATATCATCTGCCGTATCCCCCTTATCCTTCGAAACCGTAATGTAAAGTTTAGCCGCCTCCTTTTTATTATTGTTGATCCAATCAATAGCTTCGGAAAGCGCTTTAGCGAACGCGCCATATATTTTGGGATTGGCACTGCGGAACTTGGAGGTGGTCCAAACCAGATCGAAAGTGGCTGGCCCGCCGAGTACGTCATAAGAATTAAATACCGTATGAATATTTGAATTCCTTAACTCCCTATACTGGAACGGCGGTGACGTGACGTGGCCGGTAACTACGCCAGACGATAGTGCAGTTAGCCCATTCGGATGACTCATCGACACCGTCAGCTTGTCCAGATCGAACGCATGGCCGGGCCCAAACACTTGCTCGGCAGCCATCTGAAGAATAACTGCCTGAATTGATACTTTGATCGCCGGCAATGCAATTTTATCTTTGCCGGTAAAATCTCTGAGCGAATTGATCTTGGGGTTGTTGGTGTTTAGAAATAACGGCATTGAATTCATCGTACCAACCGATCTGACGTTGTAGCTGCCTTTAGTCTTGGCCCACAAGGTAACAAACGGGGTCACCCCGCCGGACGCGAAGTCTACGCTGCCTGACAAGAGGGCATCGTTCATCACTTGTCCACCGCCAAGCGTCGACCACGTGACATTTAAATCCGGGATACCGGCATCTTTCGCATTGTTCTCAATTAACCGTTGCGCCTGCATGACCTGCAGTGGCAAGTAGGCCATGCCGTAGATCATAGCGACCCTGACCTCGCTGACCTCGGCTCGTGCAGTTGTTGTCAATGTAAACAGTAATATCGCCGCCACCAACAATTTCATGCCTTTCTCCTAAATTCAATACACAAGTAGCGAAAATTGAGTTCTACGCGCGCAGGTATCTCCACCGGCGGAGAAAGAGCGCGATGTGAGGTTATTTTCCCGGTTTTGTGCACTCCTCCAGAGTATCTTTCGTTGGGCGTTCCTCGCAAACTCCTCGTAGCGCGCCCGCCGAAACCGAACTTCAACTTGATGATCGCGAATATGTGCCTGACCTTCGCCCACGCTTTCGACTTGATGCGGTTCTTGGCGCACTCAACCTTGTTGATTTCGTTATAGCGGTAGCACCGGTTAGTAAAAATCCGTCGCCTGATGAATTCGATCTACCTGCGGCAGGCTTGATCACCCCATATCCAAGTTTCATTCCAGCGCAGGTCGGATAACCCCTTGACATCAGCCGCGTTGGCGACGGCGACCACCCTCCGTAGAATGACTTTGGTCTCGTGCTACCAGCGCTGATATGCACTTTCGTGCGGCAATACCACTGTTTGCCTTTCTTCATCCAGTACTCTATAGCAGAGATCCAGATCGCAGGCTTTGTCCCGATTCTTGGTCGAAGCCAGCGCACCGACGACGACGGCGTGTTACTGATGGTGCCGGTAGTGGCGTTGAGCACCTGCGTTTTCAAGTGCGGGGCAGCCCCTCGAACCAGCTGGTACCCAAGTCATGTGCTTCCAGCAGCGGTGAAAGCGACACTCTGTGTTCCTGTCCAAGACAACCTCACGCCCGAGATCGATGGCCGACGAAACCACGCATCGACTACGAATCGCGGAGCGCTTCTTCGACTCTGAGCGGTGGGGTTGAACCGGTGTTGCAGAAGAAAGTAGACGCGCGACATACGTTCTAGCCGCCAGAGGCGGATGCCCGTTGCTCACCTTCAGATACACCGGTTCAATCAACGCACATAATTCGTCCCACGGCACCATGCGATTTGGCACCATGCGATTTATATGATAGAGAAAGCACTCACCTTCGTCGGCCCGCGAAACGGCTCGAAGCTGCCCGTCACCACAGCGGACGCACTATACTGTCTCGTGGAAATTACGTAAATATGATCGGGGCTCGATAGCGTGATCAACAATCTCGATATCTAAAAGTGCATTTCGAGAATCTCAGAATCAAGCATCTCCGGCTGATCGAGCTGGCGTTCTCGCTGGGATCGCTGCACCGCGCGGCGACCGCACTGCGCATCTCGCAGCCGTCGGCGTCGGCGATGGTGCGCGACATCGAGATGGCGCTCGGTTGCACGCTGTTCGAGCGCAGCCCGCGCGGCGTGACGCCGACGCCGCAGGGCATCAAGGTGCTGGAACGCTGCCGCCTGGTGCTGCGCGAAGCGCGCACCTTCGAGTCGCTGGCCGGCGCAACCGAGGCGCCGACGCTGCGCATCGGCGCGATCCCGCGCGTGATGCAGTCGCTGATACCGGCAACGCTGGCGCGCCTGGCGCGCGAGCCGTCGAACGACCACTATGCGATCGTCGAAGGCAATGCCGCAAATCTGGTGCAGGATCTGTGCACCGCGCGGCTCGACTGCGTCGTCGGCCGTGTCACGCCCGGTCCCGAATTTGACGCGGACGAGCTCTCGACCCGCGTGCTGTACGCAGAGCCGACGGTGACGGTGGTGTCCACGAAACACCGGCTTGCCGCGAAACGGCGGGTATCATTGGCGGATCTGCAGCAGGAGCGCTGGGTGCTGCCATCCGAAGGCAGCTTCTCGCGCGAAACCGCGATTCGCGCGTTCGTCGCGGGCGGGCTGCCGCCGATCATTCCGTGGGTCGAATCGTCGGTCTTTCATTCGAACCTGCTGATCGTCAGCCGCACCGATCTGGTAACAGTGGCACCGGCCGCGATCGCGCAATCGTTCGCGCAGGCACGGCTGATCAAGGTGCTGCCGCTGCAGCCGCCACTGCCGACCAGTCCGATTCATCTGATCGCGCGCCGGGCGCTGGCGGATTATCCGGCACTGCAGCGCTTCGCGCATGCCGTCGCCGCGGCAAGCAAACAGCTGCGCCACTGAACGGCGCGCGGCGGCCGGCACCTCCGGACGTCAAATCCGCCGTTGCCGGGAAGCCGTCACGCCGCAACCGCCGCCGCGATTGCGTCTCCCATCTGCGCCGTACCGCCGTCGCCGCCGAGATCGGGTGTCAGCGCGCGGCGCTCGGCAATCACCTTTTCCATCGCACGCTCAATCAGCTGCCCCGCTTCTACGGCCTTCGGTTCGTTGTGCACGCGGCCGAGATGATCGAGCAGCATCCGTCCCGACATGATCATCGCGTACGGATTCGCAATGTTGCGGCCGGCGATGTCCGGAGCGGAGCCGTGCGTCGCCTGCGCCATCGCGTGGCGCGGGCCGGCCGCCAGCCCCGGCGCCATGCCGAGGCCGCCGACCAGGCCGGCGGCTTCGTCGGTCAGGATGTCGCCGAACGTGTTGGGTGTAACGACGACATCGAACTGCTGCGGCTGCATTACCAGCTTCATCGCGAACGTGTCGACCATCACTTCATCGAACGCCACGTCCGGATATTCTGCCGCGACCTTGTGGCATTCTTCGGAAAACATGCCGCAACCGAGCTTGAACACCGTATTCTTGTGCACGGCTGTCAACTTTTTCCGGCGGGTGCGCGCCAGGTCGAATGCAGCGCGGGCGACGCGATTCGACGAGCGCCGGGTGATAACGCGAACGGAGATCGTCATGTCGGGGGATGGCCGAAACTCGCCGTAGCCGCCGAACGTGTTGCGATCGGGCGGCATGCCTTCCAGCAGCTCGCGCACGATCACCAGATCGACGTTCTGGTGCAGTGCCGGCAGCGTCGGATACGATTTGACCGGCTTGACGTTCGCGTAGAGCTCGAAATGCTGGCGGATGACCGGGTGCGGATTCTTCGCGTTTTCGGTTTTCGGGTAGGCGCGATGGCCGATCGGACCAAGCACCCAGCCGTCGAGCGCGTCGAGCGTTTCCAGCGTGCCGGGCGGAAAGGTGTTGCCCAGCTCGTCGAGCGCCTTTTTCCCGATCGGCAACGATTGCCAGTCGATGTTGACGCCGGTCCGGGCGGCGGCCGCCTTCATCACTTTCACGCATTCGGGCACCACTTCCAGCCCGATGTCGTCGCCTTCCAATATTCCGATTTTCATGCAAACCCCATGAGTTGATGCGAAGCGCGCCGGCTTACGCAGCGGACGACTGACGGCGCACGGTCTTCCAGTGACGGTAGATCGGCCACACGAACGTGATCACCGCCAGCACCAGAAAAATCGCCGTTATCGGATGCATGAGCGGCTCCAGCAGATCGCCACCGGACACCAGCAGCATGCGCCGGTAATTGTACTCGGCGATGTTGCCGAGGATCAGCGCCAACACCGCCGGTGCGATCGGGAAATTGAGCTTGCGCATGCCGTAGCCGATGATGCCGCACACCAGCACGGTGCCGACGTCCCACAGGTTGCCGCTCACCGAATAGGCGCCGATGAAGCACAACGCAACGATGCACGGCGCCAGCACCGCACGCGGCACCTCGATCACGCGCACCCACCACGTCATGCCGATCAGCCCGATGACCAGCAGCGCAATGTTCGCCAGAAACTGGCTCGCAAACAGATTGAATATCACGTCGGCATTGTGCTGGAACAGCCCCGGGCCGGGCTCCAGCCCGTGCAGCGTCAGCGCGCCCAGCAGGACCGCCATCGATCCCGAACCCGGGATGCCGAGCGTCAGCGTCGGAATCAGCGACCCGCCGACGACCGCGTTGTTGGCAGCTTCCGGCGCGGCGACGCCTTCGATCACGCCGGTACCGAATTTTTCCGGGTGCTTCGACGCGCGCCGCTCTTCGTTGTAGGCGATGATCGACGAAATGGTGGAGCCGTGTCCCGGGATCGTGCCCATCGCGATACCGATCAGCGAGCCACGAATGGTTGCCGGAATCGTCGCCTTCCATTCCTGCCAGGTCGGAAATGCGTGCGACAGTTTCTGCGGCAACGCCGTCTTTTCGCCGATTTCCTCGATCATCAGCAACACTTCCGGCAGCGCCAGGAAACCGATCAGCATCGGCACCAGTGACACGCCGCCGAGCAGTTCACCGCGTCCAAAAGTGAAGCGCGGGTAACCGGTCATCTGATCGGTGCCTATCATCACCAGAAACAGTCCAATGCCGGCCGCCAGCACACCCTTGCGCCAGTCGTCGCCGGTGAGTGTTGCGACGATGGACAATCCGAATACGCCGAGCGCGAAATACTCGGACGGCCCGAAGCGCAACGCGAAATTCGCCAGCGGCACCGCGATCAGGATCAGTGCGATGTTCCCGACCAGACCGCCGATGGTGCTCGGCACCAGCGACGCGCACAGCGCCTTCACCGGAAACCCGCGCTTCGTCATCTGGTAGCCGTCGAGCGTGGTCATGATCGCGCCCGGCGTGCCGGGCGTGTTGATGAATATCGCGCTGATCGATCCGCCGTACTCGGCGCCGACGTAAGACGCGGTGAGCAGGATCAGGCTGGTATCGGCCGGCATGCCGAACGTGAACGGCAGCAGCAGCGCAATGATCGTCGATGCCGCCACGCCGGGCATCGCACCGCCGAAAATGCCGATCGCAACGCCCACCACCATGAATAACAGATTGTGCGGGATCACGGCGCCGGCAAATCCGGCGAGCAGATGTTCGAACATTCCCGAATCAGCTCCCGAGCAGCGGCGCCAGCAGCCCGACCGGGAAGTCGGTATGCGCGAGCTGCACGAAAATCAGGTAAGAGATCAGCGGAAACCCGATCGCAACACCCGCCAGCATTTTCCACGAGCGCAGACCGAGCAGCCACATGCTCGCCGCCAGAAACAGGCCCGTGATCAGGAAGAAGCCGACGCTTTCGATGCCGACCAGGTAGAGAATCGCGAGAATGATGAAGGCAATCGCGTAGCGCGTCCCGACGCTGCCCACCGGCGCGTCGCTTTCGGTGCGCGCGGCGCCGATCGCGAGATAAATCGCGACAACCAGCGTCACCACGAACACGATGCGCGGCCATACGGCGGGGCCGGGTGCACCGTGCAGGCCGGTGGGCAGTCCGCGCGTGTCCCACAGCAGGAAAGCTGACGCCGCGGCGAGCAGCACGCCTGCCGCGACAGTCAGCGTGCGTCGGGAATTAAGCTTGAGCTTCATTAATTGCGATTCAAAGCTTGAGCTTGGCCTTGAGGTCCTTCATTTCCTGGGCCTGTTCCTTGAATTCCTTTTCAAAAGCCTGTGGGCCTTCGTAACCGTCCTGCCAGCTCATTTTCTTGAGGAAGTCTTTCCATTCGGGCGTCTGCTGCGCCTGCTGAAACACTTTCGCCAGCTTGTCGACGACCGCTTTCGGGGTTCCTTTCTTCGCCATCACGCCGCGCCATTGATAAGCGGTGTAGTCGATTCCGGCTTCCTTCAGCGTCGGCACGTTCGGGTAATCGGCGAGCCGCTTGTCCGAAGCCGTCGCGAGTATCCGGATCTTGCCCGCCGTCACCTGTGCCCGCACCACGCCCGGGTTCATCGCGCCGGCGCTCACATGACCACCCGCTACTGCCGCTGCCGCCGGCGCACTTCCCTGATACGGAACCCATACCGCCTGGATGCCCGTTTTCTTCGCGAACCCCTCCCATGCGACGCGGTGCAGTCCCAGCGCGAAGGCGCCGGTGATTTTGAGCTTGCCGGGATTGGCCTTGCCGTACTTGATGAAATCCTGGATCGTCTTGAACTGACTGTCACCCGGCACCATGATCACGACCGGATCGAGAATCGAACGCACGATCGGCTGGAAATCATCGGGCTTGAACTGGACGCCGGGCTCGCCGAACTTGGTGGTCAGCGTGCGCGTCACCGCCAGCAGCGTATAGCCGTCGGCCGGCTTTGCCATCAGTGCATTCGATGCCACCACGCCGCCGCCGCCGGTTTTCGTTTCGACCACCAGCGGCTGTCCCAGAATTTTCCCCGCCAGCTCCGCCAGCGTACGCGAATAAAGGTCGACCGACGATCCGGGTTTCGACCAGCACAGAACCTTGATCGGTTTATTGGGGTACGCTGCAACCGCGGGCAGCGGCGCCAGCATCATGCACAGCGCCGCGGCAACCGCCGCCAGTCCGGCCATCCAAAAAGCCGGTTTGCGACAACAGCCGGTCGACAGCCGGCTGCCTGCGGTCCGCCGAAATCGTGCTGCATCCTTCATGGTGCACCTCCTCCGTGGAAATCAAACAACGATATGGAGCATCCGTTCACCGGCTCGCGCGTGATGATGCGCAGCACATTGCAACGATGCGCCGCCCCTGGCCGCTGCCGGTTTTTGAAAAATCTTATGCAATCTCGCCGGCGATTGCAATAGAATAATATTGTTGACATTAAGACACGAACGCGGCAGGCGGCGCCGCACGACAGGACGAGGGGACGTATAATATCGGCTCGCGATAAAAGTCATTAACGGGGGTGGTCGGTGAAGGGAGCAAAAGGCGTAAAAAACGGCACGATGACGGAAACGCGGCATGAACGCCGCCGCGCCGCGCCGCGCCCCGCGACGGGCAGGACCGCAAACCGCGCATTGCCTGCCGAACTGCAACCGCTCACGCGCTCACTGCCGGAACAGATCGCATCGACGCTTTCGGCGCGCATTGTTTCCGGCGCCTATCAGCCAGGCGAACGCATCATGGAGCAGGGGGTCGCCGCCGAATTCGCAGTCAGCCGCGGGCCGATCCGCGAGGCGCTGCGGCTGTTGGAGAAGGACGGACTGGTGGTCATTCTGCCGCGCCGCGGCGCGCAGGTCACCAAGCTGACGGTCGAGGAAGTGCGCGAGATTTTCGATATTCGCGCCGCGCTGCACGGATTGCGTGCGCGGCTCATCGCGGAGGATCCGGACCGTGCGCGCATCCTCGATACGCTGAAGCCGTTCGTCGAGCAGCTGCCTAAACTTTGCCGGGATTCGCAGCACGCCGACGAATACGTCGAGACCTCGTTCAAGCTCAGCAGCCTGATGACCGCATCGTCCGGCAACAAGCGGCTGACGAC
>JBDZVW010000220.1:0-5013 GCA_040255885.1 Betaproteobacteria bacterium | reverse complement strand
ACCAAATGGGACATGCCGACGCCGTACCCGGACAGCAACTTCCACACGAAGAACGATCAATGGTTTGCCGACCAGGTGAAGCAGGCCACCGGCGGCAAGCTCGACATCGTGATCCACAGCAACGGCTCGCTGATCAAGATGCCGGAAATCACGCGCGCGGTGCAGAGCGGGCAGGTCAACATCGGCGAAATCCTGATGTCGGTGCTGTCCAACTCCGATCCGATTTTCGGCGTCGATTCGATTCCGTTCCTGGCGCCGAATTACCAGGCGGCGCGCAAGCTGTGGAACATTGCCCGCCCATATGTCGCAAAGCGCCTCGAGCAGCGCGGCATCACGCTGCTCTACAGTGTCGCGTGGCAGCCACAGGGGATTTACACCAAGAAGCCGATCACGTCGACCGCCGATCTGAAGGACACCAAGTTCCGCACTTACAGCCCGACCACTTCCGAATTCGCGAAGCTGATCGGCGCGGTACCGACCACGGTGCAGGCGCCGGACGTGCCGCAGGCGTTTCTGACCGGCCTGGTCGATGCGATGATTACGTCGTCGGCAACCGGCGTCGATACGCAGGCCTGGGATTACCTGAAGCACTACTACAATGTGCAGGCGTTTCTGCCGCTCGACATCATCATGGTCAACAAGAGCGCATTTGACGCGCTCGATGCGAAGACGCGCAAGTCGATCAAGGAAATTGCCGCGAAGGCCGAGGAGAAGGGATGGGCGACCAGTTCGGCCGCGAATAATGATCTGCTGAAGACGATGAGCCGGCACGGCATTCATGTCGAGGCGCCCAATGCGAAACTGAAGCAGGAGCTCGACGCGATCGGCAAACAGATGGCCGACGACTGGGCGAAGAAAGCCGGCTCCGACGGCGCGGCGATTCTCGCGGCGTTCCGCAAATAAGCTGCGGCGAGTGCGCCGATGCGGCGGTTTCTTGACGCGCTCTACGTCGCATCGGGCGCGCTGGGCGGGCTGTTCCTGGTACTGATCGGCGTCCTCGTCCTGTTGGAGATCGTGGGCCGCGAACTGCGCTTCGCGGCCTATTCGTTTGACGAGTTCGCCGGCTACTGCATGGCGGCATCGTCGTTTCTCGCGCTTGCACATACCCTTCGTCACAACGAGCATATCCGCGTATCGCTGCTGATCGAAAAGGCCGGCCCGCGTGCGCGCAAGGTGCTGGAGGTCCTGTGTCTCGGCGTGGCGGCCCTGCTGGTCGGCTATTTCGCCGCGTTCAGCTGCCACATGGTGTATTACTCGTGGCGTTTTCACGAGGTGTCGCAGGGACTGACGCCAATTCCATTGTGGATTCCGCAGACCGGAATGGCGCTCGGGCTGGTGGTGATGACCATCGCGCTCCTCGACGACCTGGTCGCGATCCTGTGCGGCGCCGACACTTCGTACCAGCGCGCCGAAAAAACGAAAACGATGCCGGTCACCGAGAATCTGTGATGGAACAGTTCTGGCTGTCGGTGTTTCTGCTGATCGTGCTCGCGGTGCTGCTGGCCGGCGGCTTGTGGATCGCGCTGGTGCTGACGGCGATGGGTTGGGTGGCGATGGAGTTCTTCACGTCGGCGCCGGTCGGCAAGCTGATGGCGACGACGGTGTGGGGTTCCAGCACCAGCTGGTCGCTGACCGCGTTGCCGCTGTTCATCTGGATGGGCGAGATATTGTTCCGGACGCGCATTTCGCAGGACATGTTTCGCGGACTCGCGCCGTGGCTGACGCATGTTCCGGGACGGCTGATGCATTGCAACGTACTGGGCTGCGGCATCTTCGCCGCGATCTCGGGATCGTCGGCCGCGACGGCGGCCACCATCGGGCGCATCACCATCCCGGAGCTGACGCGTCGCGGCTATTACGAGCCGATGGCGATCGGCTCTCTGGCCGGCGCCGGCACGCTGGGTCTGCTGATTCCGCCGTCGATCATCATGATCGTGTACGGCGTTGCGGCGAACGTGTCGATTGCGCGGCTGTTCATCGCCGGTGTGCTGCCCGGCCTGGTACTGGTGCTGCTGTTTTCCGGATACATCGCGGGCTGGGCGCTGCTCAACCGTGAACGGACGCCGCCGAGCGACATCCGGATGACGTTCGTGCAGAAGCTGGCGGCGTCGCGCTACCTGATTCCGACGGTGCTGCTGATCGTCGCGGTGATCGGTTCCATTTACGCCGGCATCGCGACGCCGACCGAGGCGGCGGTGCTGGGCGTGGTCGGCTCGCTGCTGCTGGCACTGGTGTCGCGCTCGCTGACGTGGCAGACGTTTTCGTCGAGCGTGATGGGTGCCACCCGTACCTCTTGCATGATTGCGTTCATTCTCGCCGGCGCATCGTTCCTCACGGTGGCGATGGGCTTCACCGGCATTCCGAAGGCGATGGCGGCGTGGATCACGCAGCAGAACCTTTCATCGGGCATGCTGATCGCGGCGCTCACCGTGCTCTACATCATTCTCGGCTGCTTCATCGACGGCATCTCGATGGTGGTGCTGACCGCGGCCGTGATCCTACCGACGATTCATGCGGCCGGCATCGATCTGCTGTGGTTCGGCGTGTTCATCGTCATCGTGGTGGAAATGGCGCAGATCACGCCGCCGGTCGGATTCAACCTGTTCGTGCTGCAGGGACTGACCGGCAAGAACATTTTCTATATCGGACGCGCTGCGCTGCCGTTCTTCGTGCTGATGGTGGTTGCCGTCGTCGTGATTTGGGCATTTCCGGAACTGGTCACGTATCTGCCGCAACGGATGATGGGCGGAGGCTAATTGTTTGTCGATCGTCGCAGGTTGCCCGCTATTATCTCGTGGTGGAATATTTCTGCAGTGCTTCATTGACAGTGCCTGCGGCGGGCGTCCGAGATGGGTGTCATCTTCCGGAGAATGAAGCATCACTTGTGAAGACGCCCATGGCATCATTCGCATGCGCGTAATTTAATTTACAACCGCGTTGAACCCGCCGTGGGCATGAGCTCACCCAACGTCGTCCGGCTTCTGGCTGCCAGGGGGCTGCGTGCCTTCGGCGACGGTTACGTCAGCCTGCTGCTTCCGCTGTATCTCCTGGGACTCGGATTCAGCCCGCTGCAGGTTGGCGTCATCGCCACTGCCACGTTACTGGGGTCCGGCCTGCTGACGCTGCTGGTGGGGCTTCGCGCTTACCGGTATCGCTCCCGCACATTATTGCTCGGTGCGGCGATGCTGATGGCCTGCACCGGCTTCGGTTTTGCGCTGCTGGATGAATTCTGGCCTCTGCTGGTGATCGCTCTGGTTGGAACGCTGAATCCATCCGGCGGTGACGTCAGCGTTTTTTTGCCGCTGGAACATGCCGTACTCTCCCGTGTCGTGGACGACAGCAGACGCACGGCAGTCTTTGCGAGCTACAGCCTGGTGGGTTCGCTGATTGCCGCGCTGGGCGCCCTCGCTGCCGCGTTGCCGGCAATGCTGGTGCCGGTCACGGGGCTGTCGATGGCGGCCTTGATTCAGTGGATGTTCATCCTCTATGCGTTGCTCGCCTGCGTCGCGGCACTCGTCTATCGTGGCCTGCCCAAGACTCTGGGCACGGACGCTCAGCCGCCGGCGGCCGCTCTGGGGAAATCGAAAAAGAACGTCTATACCCTCGCCGCACTCTTCAGTCTGGATGCGTTCGGGGGCGGTCTGATCGTGCAGTCGATGTTGGCGCTGTGGCTGTATCAGCGGTTCGACCTGTCGGCAGCCGCAGCGGGCGCCATTTTTTTCTGGACCGGTTTGCTCGCCGCCTTTTCGTATCTTGTCGCGGTACGCATTGCCGGCCGTATCGGACTGGTGAACACGATGGTGTTTACGCATCTGCCTTCCAATCTGTGCCTGATACTGATTCCGTTCATGCCCAACGTGGGTTGGGCAATAACGCTGCTGTTCGTCCGAAGCGCGCTGTGACAAATGGACGTGCCGACTCGAAGTGCCTACGTGATGGCGAGCGTGTCTCCGGCCGAGCGCGCCGCGGCGGCAAGCATCACCTCCGTGCCACGCAGCCTGGCCGCCGCCGCCAGTCCATTCCTGTCCGGGTACCTCCTCGGCCTCTCCGCGTTCGGATGGCCGTTGGTGGCGGCCGGTGTTGTGAAAGCCGTCTATGACCTGCTGTTGCTGGTCATGTTCAGAAAGGTGCGCCCGTCGGAAGAAGACTCGTTGATTACGCCGGCCGCGTCCTCACGGGGGACCTCCAGCAGCGAATAGCCCGGCCGAGTGGCTCAAGGGTCGCGTCGCACGGCAGGTTCGAACTGCGCGAACCACTGGCCGGCGTGTGATTCAGAAGCCGGATCGTGGTAGAGCGAGCGCAGATGCAGACCGCCTGCCTGCCGCAGTTGCGGCCCCAGGGTGAGCGTGTGAAACGCTTCTCCGCCGATGATGTGATGCACGATCGTGATATAGAGCCGTGACAGCACCCGATCGTGGAGCATGGTCTGCAGCATGCGGGGGCCGGTAAGGAGGTACAGGCTTCTGTATCCGAGCTTTCCGACAGCGCGCACCAGCGGTTCTCCGTCGACCATTCTGCCGCGGCCGGCCCGGATGACTTCATAACCCTTCCGTTCAAAATGCCGCACCCGGACCGGGTCCGCTTCGTTTCCGGTGGCGATGTACACCTTCTGATGATGCCGCTCAACCGACTCCGGCACAGGAAAGTCGAGGCTTGCACTGGCGATCACGACCGCGGGCTGCTCGCTCAAGCCTTGGGTGCGGCGCCACGCTGCGAGGTCGCGCGTTTCTTTCGTGGCGCCTACCTGGAGAATGTCGTCGAGGCGCCCGGCAGCGATGGCCCGCAGATATCCTCCGTGCGTGATCAGGCAATCGGCCTGTGCTTCCAGTTCGAGAAAGAGCCGGAAATCGTCCGGGTTGCCGAGCTCGTCGGGCAGGTAGCCGGTAGCGCCGGCGGCGTCCATCAATGCAATGCGCCCGTCGAGACTGGAAATGAAGTTTCCGTAGACGAAAGGCGTTTCGGTGCTGCCCAGTTGGTGCAGCCGGCTGCCGAGGTACGTTCCCTCAAGAGGCC
>JBDZVW010000219.1:0-5106 GCA_040255885.1 Betaproteobacteria bacterium | reverse complement strand
ACCAGATGGCCGACGATCATCAGTATCGCCAGCAGCAGCACCGTGCGCCACAGCAGCGTGCGCGGCCAGA
Organism: Betaproteobacteria bacterium; assembly: GCA_040255885.1. Taxonomy (GTDB): domain Bacteria; phylum Pseudomonadota; class Gammaproteobacteria; order Burkholderiales; family JBDZVW01; genus JBDZVW01. The sequence goes on along the minus strand of JBDZVW010000219.1, from coordinate 5,036 downwards.
TTCTCATTGGGATTATCGACAAAAGTAGAGGATGCGAAGAACGGGCGGGACGGCACGGCGGGGCGGCTGGCGTCGGGGAGGCAGGTGGCGCCGTAAAAATCGACCACCCCATCCGCTGCGCGGCCACCCCTCCTCATTTGAGGAGGGGAAAATTCGTATGTCATCTATCGTGCCGTGCATTTTGACGTGCGTCGCATGATCGAGATGCTGATACGGCATTATGCACATCAGCGCCACGAAGTTTTCCCCTCCTGTTTTTAAGGAGGGGTGCCCGCGAAGGCGGGTGGGGTGGTAGGCGGTGCCGGAAAAACTGATTACCCTTTCCACTTCGTTCCCGCCCCTTATAAAAACGACTGTGTTATTGTGCCGCCTTGCCGTCCGGAATGAACACGTAGCCGAATCCCCACACCGTCTGGATGAAACCAGGCTTCGCCGGATCGGTTTCGATCAGTTTGCGCAGTCGGGAGATTTGCACGTCGATGCTGCGGTCGAATGCGCCGAATTCCCGGCCGCGCGCCAGCTCCATCAGCTTGTCGCGTGACAGCGGCACTCGCGGGTGCTGCGCGAGTACTTTCAGCAATGCAAATTCACCGGTGGTAAGTGCAATGTCCTTGTCGTTGCGCATCAGTTGCCGAGTGGCGAGGTTGAGCGCAAAGTCTCCGAATTCGACAATTTCATGGCCGTTGCTCGGCGCGCCGGGCGGCGAATCGGGCGGCTGCCGGCGCAGCACGGCCTGAATGCGTGCGACCAGCTCGCGCGGATTGAACGGCTTCGGCAGATAGTCGTCGGCGCCGATTTCGAGGCCGACAATGCGATCCACTTCATCGCCCTTGGCGGTAAGCATGATGATCGGGATGTTTTCACCGCTGCCGCGCAGCCGGCGGCAGATCGACAGCCCGTCTTCTCCGGGCAGCATCAGGTCGAGTATCAGCAGATCGTAGCGCTCGCGAGCCAGCCAGCGGTTCATGTCGGCGCCGTCGGTGGCGGCACGTACGCCATAGCCCTGTTCCGTGAGATAGCGGTTCAGCAGATCACGCAGTCTCGCATCGTCGTCGACGACGAGAATCTTTGTCTTGGTATGCTGCATGCGGCTATCGTAGCGTTTTGGTAACCTGGCGACGAATTTCTATTGTAAAAGAATATTGCGCCTGACAACGCGGAAATAAATTGTTACAACAAAAAAAGCCGTATTGGCAGCGGCGCCGCGCCGGCGGGGTAACATGCGTGGGCAAATCCGGCCATGATCGCAGCGGGCGTGAGATGCATTGCATCGAAACCGCAACCGAGGGAACAACGAAACACAATGTATGGGCAGCAGGCTGTTGAAAAATGTCGCGAGCGAACGTCAGGCAAGAAAAATCCGGCGAGAAACCGGAGTTGACACAGACGTCAATGAAGATTTGGTTCCGGCTAACCCGAAGGTTGCCCTTCACTGAAACTTCGTTTTGACGCCGCATGGTCGAGCGCAGTAGTTTTTTACCAGCCTGTCAGAGGAAGTGACGCATGAAGCGGCAATGGATAGTGTGGGCGATCGTGGCTCTGGGGCTGGCAACACCAGTCTTGTCGCAGGCAGAACGGCATGGCGGCAGGCAGCAGCAGGCACAGACCGAACACGGACGGCATGAGCGGTGGCGTATGCCGGATTATGGCCGGCAGCAGGAGCATCATAATCTGGGTGCCGGACTGACACCGGACCAGCGGCGCGAGTTGCGACGCGACGTCGACCAGGCCGGGCGCCAGCTTTACCGTAATCAGGGACGCGGCCACGGCCATCGCTGACTCGATGCGGGGCTACCGCAGGCCCTGATGGATTGAAAGCGGGGAAGGCGCGTACGTTACGGGAACGAAAGAAATAATAGCGCGCCGGACGGCATGCTGCGAATTTTCCCCTCGTCGAATGAGGACGGGTGTTCGCGAAGGCGGACGGCGTGGTGAGCGGCGTCCGGAAACCCGGCCGGATTTCGCCGACTCGACTGGCACAACCCCATCGTCCGCCGCGCTTCGTCTTTTCTTTTAAAAACGGGCAAACCAATACATGTATTGCGCCACGCATATGCCATTGGCACAATGAGTGCCCATGGATCGCTTCACGCGCATCTTCAAGCTGCACCGGATACTGACCGGTCATCGTGTGCCGGTGTCCATCGATAAACTTCAGTTGGAACTCGAATGCTCGCGCGCATCGGTCAACCGCGTGATCCGCGAGATGCGCGATTACCTCGATGCGCCGATCGAATATGATCGCGAACTCAACGGCTATCGCTACGCTGCGCAGGGAAACGCCCGATTCGAGCTCCCCGGTTTCTGGCTGGGCCCGTCCGAGCTTTACGCGCTGCTGGTTTCCCATGAACTCTTGTCGCGTGCGGCGCCCGGACTGCTGGGCGATTTCATCGAACCATTCCGAGCGCATATTGAGGCACTGCTTGCGCGGCAGCACTTCGGCAGCGGTGAACTGCAACGCCGGGTTCGAATTCTGCGAATGGCCGGAAGGCCGGTCGATCGGGATCGTTTTCGCGTCGTTGTTACAGGCTTGACGGAGCGCAAGCGGCTGCGCATCCGTTATCACGGCCGCAGTCGCGATGAAGAAACAAGGCGGGAAATTTCACCGCAGCGGTTGATTCATTATCGCGACAATTGGTATCTCGACGCCTGGGATCATGGCAAGCGCGCGTTGCGCAGTCTCTCGATCGAACGCATTGTCGAGATCCGGACGCTTTCAAAGTCAGCGCGTGAAATTTCCGACGACACGCTCGATCGCCATTTCGCGGCGGCGTACGGCATTTTCTCCGGAACCCCGCGCCATACGGCGGTGTTACGTTTCACGCCGGAACGCGCACGCTGGGTGGCGGATGAGCAATGGCATCCGCAGCAGCACGGCACATATCTTGCGTCGAATCGCTATGAACTCCGCGTTCCGTATTCGGATCCGCGTGAACTCGCAATGGATATCCTCAAATACGGGCCGGACGCGGAGGTAATGAAGCCGGCATCGCTTCGTGCGCTGGTCGCGACGCGGCTTGCGCAGGCGGCTGCGCAATACGCGAGTGAAGCGCGGCCGGAAAAAGGGGATGATACTTCCACAACTTAAAGGTGGCATCCTGAAGCGTTGCATGAAGTTGTGCCGGTTCAGATTTTGAGAGACCCCGGTGTTATAAAAGAAGAATACGAACAGAGGAAACAGGGGAGGGACATCATGAAGCGCAGGACCTTCTTCGGCGCGCTTTTCAAATCAGGTGCGCTGGCGTTGCTGCCGAGCGTCGCGGTCGCCCGCATTGCCGATCGTACGATGGCGCTGTCCGGTGTGCCGACGATATCCGCGCGCAGTGCGGCGGGTACCGAGAAGCAGCTTGGGTCTACGGTACCGTCCGACGCCTATACGGCAGCACTTCCGGAGCCGATACCAGTATCGAATCAAACTGAAATCGCGACTCGTGCCGTCCTGCTTCAGACATCACCTGTAGCCGGCTTCCAGTATCACCAGGGTGAATTGCTGTGGGCTCTTATGCGTCGTGGCGATCGGCTTGCGCTGGTACGCGAGCCTGACAATGAATACGACGACAAGGCAGTTCAGATCGACTAGAGCCGGTTCAAGCTCGGCTACGTGCCGCGCATCGAAAACCACGCAGTCAGTCAGATGCTGGATCGCGGTGAAAAGCTTGCTGCGAGGATCGTCGAGCTGCGGCGGTCGAGAAATCCGTGGAAGCGAGTGCAGGTGATGATCGAGATGGTGGTTTAGGGATAGGCGCGAGCAACTATTGTTCGTGCTAGACGAAAAACTCGTTGAATCGAATTTCGGATGACTGAAAACTCGAACGCCTACCGATTGATTAGCGGAATGCCGACCAGGAGAAATCTTCTATTTACCGGAGCTGGCCTCCATATATGCTCGCAGCAGGGTATTGATTTGAGTCTGATAACCCTTCCCTCTGGATCGGAACCACTTAAGAACATCTGCATCCAGGCGAAGTGTGATCTGTTCTTTGGGAGGAATCGGAGCAAGATCCTGCCGCACGATTGCCTTTGCAAACATTTCCGGCGTTATCTCTGGATTGTCGGACAAATCAATATCCTCATCCCATTCGAACTTTACAAGTATATTCATATTGTATTTACGAAATGTCGTTACGTCAAACGCTAACCGATTTGGTGCATGCAATGAGGCCGCGGCGAATTGCCGCGGAAAAAATATTTTTGTTGGTAAAAATAACCCAAAACGCTACACTTCAATTAGTCTTGTGAAAATTTTATAACTCAAAAAGCTACTAACTTTTATTTCCCACAAGTGGAGATATAGTAGACATGCTCGGTAAATTTTGCAATGTCACGTCAGACTATTGTGCAAAGTCGCCGAAATGAACCATAGCGAGTTTTTAAGAGTGTTTCCCCGGAAGAAAGACGTGATTTCGATAGCACTCAGGACGTGCTGCTGTCGCGTGCACTGATGTGCAGCCGCCGCGAGCAACTGCGCCGGGGCGCAAGCAATGAATGTCCGCCAGCGTTTTGAGAGCGCTCGGCAAACTGACCAGATTGTCCGAACGGCTCCAGGCTATACGATGCAAAACGGGCGAGCTTCCGATAAGAATGAAAGATTCGATACCTATGAATGACGGACATGCGGTCTGGAGGGAAGCTGCGGTGTTTTCTGAGCAATTCGAAGTATTGACAGGATTCAAGCCAATGAAGTGGCAACGGCGCCTGTATGACGAACACTTCGTCAAGGGCGCATTGCCTTCGGCGGTCAGCGTGCCTAGCGGCTTGGGCAAGACGGCGATCATGGCGATCTGGACGGTTGCTCTGGCACAGCAGATGAAATCGGGTCAGGTTAGCTTGCCACGCCGTCTTGTCTACGTGGTGGATCGGCGTGCCGTGGTGGATCAAGCGACGAAGTTTGCCGAAGACTTGCGCGTGAACCTTCAGAAAAGCGGAGCCGAGGAACTGCGCGACGCATTGGGCTTCGGCGAGAGTGAGGCTTTGCCTATTTCCACCTTGCGCGGCCAGTTCATGGATAACGGCGACTGGCTGGAAGACCCGGCCAA
>JBDZVW010000218.1:2585-5140 GCA_040255885.1 Betaproteobacteria bacterium | reverse complement strand
GGCCGCCGAACAGAAAGGTTGCCGGCATGCCGAGCGACACCGAGACCACCGGTGCATCGAAATCCCGCTCGTCGCGGTCCTGGTGCAGCGACAGCCGCGAGCCTGGCAGGTAGCGGTTGATCAGGCAGGCGTCTGGTTCGAAATCCGGGAATCCGGCTGCCTCGGCTGCGGTGCGCGCCAGCCGCAAAAAGGATGCCGGCAGTGCCGGCCACGGTCGCTGCGTGTCGGGATCGATTTCGGTGTAGCGATAGCCGTTGCGGTCGGTGGTCCAGCCCAGCTGCCCGCAGTTGGTGAGCGCGACCGACATTGTGAAGCCGCCCGGTGTCACCATGTTGCGAAACGACGAATGCTGTTGCACGCGGTCGATCCCGGGCAGCAGCTCATCGACGAACGGCAGCGCGAATCCGCGCAGTACGAATGCCCGCGTTCCGATCGCATCACGTCCGCCGCGCGATTGCCCGGCGAACAGATCATCAATCGTCGACGGTTCACTGCGCGTCATGAAAAATCAGGCCGACCGTATGGCGTTGCCCGCTGTGAATGCGGCTGGCGCCGTGGCGCATCGCGACCTTGCGCATGCCGCGTTTGCCGGGAACCGGGCGATGATTGACCGCGAACACCACCGCGTCGCCTTGATTCAGCGGCACGACTTCGGCGCACTGCTGCCGGCCGGTTTCCGTCATCACGAACTCGCCGCCGGTGAAATCGCGTTGCGGCCGCGACAGCAGGATGGTCAGTTGCAGCGGGAACACGTGTTCCCCGTACAAATCCTGGTGCAGGCAGTTGTAATCGCCGGCGGTGTACTGGAGCAACAGCGGCGTCGGCCGCGTCTGGCCGGCCGCGTGGCAGCGCCGCAGGAATGCGTCGAGCGTAGCTGGGTAGTGCACGCCGATCCGCAATGCCCGGTTCCAGCGATTCGCGATCGGCGCCAGATGCGGATAAAGCGCCTGGCGCAGCGTTTCGAGCAGCGCGGGGCAGCGGATAGGTGAAGTATTTGTATTCACCGCTGCCGAAGCCGTGGCGCGCCATCACGACGCGCGAGCGGAAGCGTTCTCTTTGCGGATAGACGCGGTCAGCGCCGCGCACTGATCGGGCGTCAGCAGCGCCGGCAGGACCGCGTTGCCGTGCGCGTCGAGCGCGGCTTCAGTCGCGGTCCAGTCGATGGCGGTCACACTGTCCCCGCCGTCGGGCTGATGAAGCGGCTGTCGTTTCATTGCGGCTGAATCGGGTCGGCTACGTCTTCAGCCGATAGCCGGTGCGGAATATCCACCACACCATTGCCAGGCAGATGATCAGAAATACAAATGTCATACCGAGGCTGAGCGCGACGCTGACGTCGGCGATTTCGTAGAAGCTCCAGCGGAAGCCGCTGATCAGGTAAACCACCGGGTTGAACAGCGTGATGGTCTGCCATAGCGGCGGCAGCATGTGAATCGAGTAGAAGCTGCCGCCGAGGAAGGTCAGCGGCGTGACGATCAGCAGCGGCACCAATTGCAGTTTTTCGAAGCCGTCGGCCCAGATGCCGATGATGAAGCCGAACAGACTGAACGTCACCGCGGTCAGCACCAGAAACAGCAGCATCCACCACGGATGCTCGATGCGCAGCGGCACGAACAGTCCCGCCGTCGCGAGGATGATCAGGCCGAGGATGATCGACTTGGTCGCGGCAGCGCCGACGTAGCTGACGACGATTTCGAGATAGGACACCGGCGCCGACAGCAGCTCGTAGATGGTGCCGGTGAACTTCGGAAAATAGATGCCGAACGACGCGTTCGAAATGCTCTGCGTCAGCAGCGACAGCATCACCAGACCGGGCACGATGAACGCGCCGTAGTTGATGCCGTCGATTTCGGTGATGCGCGAGCCGATCGCGGCGCCGAACACGACGAAGTAGAGCGATGTCGAAATCACCGGCGACACGATGCTCTGCAGCAGCGTGCGCCAGGTGCGCGCCATCTCGAACGTGTAAATCGCGCGAATCGCGTGCAGGTTCATCATCGTTCCCGCACCAGGCTGACGAAAATCTGCTCCAGCGAGCTTTGTTCCGTCTGCAGATCCTTGAAATGGATGCCGGCGCCGTGGAGATCCCGCAGCAACGCGACGATGCCGCCGTGCTCGCGTTGCGTGTCGTACGTGTAGGTCAGCTCCTTGTGGTCCGCCGACAGGTCGAGCTGGTAGGCGGCGAGCTGCGCCGGGATGCGGTCGAGCGCGTGCTGCAACTGCAGTGTCAGTTGTTTCTTGCCGAGCTTGCGCATCAGCTCGGCCTTGTCCTCGACCAGGATGATCTCACCGTGGCTGATTACGCCGATGCGGTCGGCCATCTCTTCCGCCTCTTCGATGTAATGGGTGGTGAGGATGATGGTCACGCCGGTGGCACGCAGCGAACGCACCACTTCCCACATGTCGCGCCTCAGCTCGACGTCGACGCCGGCGGTCGGCTCGTCGAGAAACAGAATCTGCGGTTCGTGCGACAGCGCCTTCGCGATCAGCACGCGCCGCTTCATGCCGCCGGACAGTGTCATGATCTTGTTGTTGCGCTTGTCCCACAGCGACAG
>JBDZVW010000218.1:0-2485 GCA_040255885.1 Betaproteobacteria bacterium | reverse complement strand
CCGTTCGGACCCAGCAGCGCGAAGATTTCGCCGCGGCGGATCTCCAGGTTGATGTTCTTCAGTGCCTGGAAGCCGCTGGCGTAGGTCTTCGAAAGATTCGATATCGAAATGGCCGGCTGCACCGCGGTTTCATCAACGGAAACCCGCTGCAGCGCGCGGGTTGAAGTTATGTCCATCGGACTTGGCTGCCTCAAACGTTGATTGTAAACTGAATCGACCAGAAACTTGAGTGCCGCCGGATAGCCGTGATTGTACTCGGGCGTCACGGCTTGATGTCGGCAGAGACGATGCGAGACTGCTCGATCCGATCCGATATTGACGGCGATGGCGACGAATAACATCGGCGACGCACTGGAACGCGCATACCGCGACACGGCGTTCGAGGTCGATGGCCCCGAATCACATTTCGTCATCCGGATTGGCGAAATCAGCGAACCGCTGGACGCGCTGTTGCGGCGGCACCGACAGCGCAGTTGGGCCTACATAACGGCGTGCAATCCGCGTTCCGTTCGGCTTGCCGCGGATGAAAATGCGCAGCGCCAGGCGAAGCTGCAGGCCTGTCTGCGTGCAGACGGTTTCGTCATCTACTCCGGGAAAGGTGTGCCCGCTGAACCGGGGTGGCGACCGGAAGACAGCTTCCTGGTGCTCGGCATGACGCCGGAACAGGCGCTGCGGGTCGGCGCCATGTTCGAGCAGAATGCGGTTGTGGCGGGCGAAGCCGGCACGGCCGCGGCGCTTCTGTTTTGCAGGTAATGTCAGCCTGCCGGTTCGAACATGACTGCATGGTGCGTTTCCAGGCGGATGCCGATTCGGTCACCGATCGCGTGTTCATGATGACTGGGTGCCAGTGACAGCACGCTGCGGCCGCTCGCGAGCCGGAGCGTGTACAGGACGTCTGCGCCGCGAAATGCCTTATCCTGCACTTCGGCGCGCAGCCTGCTGGCGTCGTCGTGAATCACGTCGTCCGGCCGCAGCAGCACGTCGACGGCACCTGTGCAGCTGCCATATGCAACACCATTGCTCTTCGCGGCGGGGAGGCGGCCGAGCTCGATTTCGACCTGTCCGTCGTTCGTCAATCTGCCGGGCAGGAACACGCCGTCGCCGATAAAATTTGCGACGAAGCGGTTCGCCGGGTGATGGTAAAGATCGTAAGGGCTGCTCCATTGCTGGAGCACGCCGCCGCTCAGAATGCCGATTTCGTCGGCCATTGCAAATGCTTCCTGCTCGTCGTGCGTGACCAGGATGGCAGTGGCATTCTGCTGTTTCAGGATGCTGCGCACTTCCCGGCTCAGCCGCGCGCGCAATTCGGTGTCGAGATTGGAGAACGGTTCATCCAGCAGCAACAGATCGGGCCTTGGTGCGAGTGCACGGGCGAGCGCCACACGTTGCTGCTGGCCGCCCGAGAGCTGGTGCAGAAACTTCCGGCGTGCGTGCGCCAGGCTTACGGTTTCGAGCAGTTCGCCGACCCGCCGGCTGCGCTGCGGGCGGGGCAGGCCGTGCAGTCCGAAGCCGACGTTATCTTCCACGTTGAGATGCGGAAACAGCGCATAATCCTGGAACACCATGCCGACCCGGCGCTGTTCCACCGGAAATACGTGATGCGGCCCGCTCACTGCCACGCCGTTCAGTCGAATCTCACCGGCGTCGATCGCCTCGAATCCGGCGATGCAGCGCAGTACGGTAGTTTTGCCGCAGCCGCTGGGGCCGAGCAGACAGCCGATGCGTCCCTGCTGCAGGCGGAACGAGAGTTCGTGTATGGTCGGTGCCGGCATGCCGGAATACGACTGGCTCACGCCGGCAAGCCGCAGCATCGGTTCGTTGAGGGTTGATTTCAACATCGCTCGGCATGGCGGTTCAGCAGCATCAGCGGCCCCAGTCCGACCAGCACCAGTGCCACCGCGGGCAACGCCGCCTGTTCCCATTGGCCTTCGGAAGTCAGTTCGAAGATCCGCACGGCGAGCGTGTCCCAGCCGAACGGACGGGTCATCAGCGTAATCGGCATTTCCTTCATCACATCCACGAACACCAGGATCAGCCCGGCGATCAATCCGTTTCTCAGCAGCGGCAGATGCACGCGCGCGAGCACCGCGCGGGTGCCGAGCCCAAGACTGCGGGCTGCTTCCTCCTGGCCGGGCGTGATGCGCTGCATTGCGCTGTCCACCGGGTTGAACGCCACCGCGAGGAAGCGTACTAAGTACGCGGCCAGCATCACCAGCAGCGTGCCTTGCAGCACCGGGCCCGGCTCCACGCCGAATACACTGCGCGCAGCAGCGATGATGCGCCCATCGAGCCACGCCACCGGCACGAAGATGCCGACCGCGAGCACCGCACCCGGAATCGCATAGCCGATAAGCGATACGCGGATCAGACCGCGCGTCGGAAGGTCGGCATGGCGCCGCCCGGCGCAGGTGAGGATGACGCCGACCGCGACTGCCAGCAGCGCGGCCACGCCCGAGAGCACCAGCGAATGCGTGATGAATTCGAA
>JBDZVW010000217.1:0-5145 GCA_040255885.1 Betaproteobacteria bacterium | reverse complement strand
GGCGCGAAGGCGCAAAGGGACGCAAAGGAAAACCAGATTCAAATAAGAAGTTCTTCGCGGCTTTTCTTTGCGCCTTCGCGCCTTTGCGGTTATTGCTTTTTACCTGCGTTTCCTCTGCGTCTCTGCGGTTACCGCTTTTGACCTTTTTCGGGCCTTCTGTGGTCAAACCTCAAGCAGCGCCCGGATGCGCGCCGGCAACGGCACCGACTTGCCGGCGGCGTGATCGGCCCATGCCATCACCGCTTCGCCGTTGGCATACATCAGCGATGCATCGGCGGCGTCGCGGATTTCATGGTAGAGGGTAAAGCTGCTGTGGCCGACGCGCCGTACGCCATTCGTCACGCTCACCGTCGCCGGATAGACGATCGGCACGATGAAGTTGCAGTCGGCCCGCACGATCACCGGTCCGATGCCGTTGTCGATCATCGGCACGCCGACCGCCTCGAACCACGCAATCCGCACCTGCTCCATATAGCGAAAGTAGAGCGTGTTGTTGACGTGGCCGAGCGCGTCCATGTCGCCCCAGCGCACGCGCATGGTTTGCTGCGACAGCAGCTTGTACGATCGGGGCGTCGTTTCTTCCATAGGGCATGGTTATAATACAGCGGACTTGCGCCGCGTCCCATAGCGGCCGCCTCGGGAGGATGGTTTGAGCGAACGCGAATCGATGAGTTATGACGTGGTGATCGTCGGTGCCGGGCCGGCCGGCCTGGCCGCCGCGATCCGCCTGAAGCAACTCGCCGCCCGCTACGATCACGACGTCAGCGTATGCGTGCTGGAAAAGGGCTCCGAAGTCGGCGCGCATATTCTGTCCGGCGCGGTGATGGATCCGCGCGCGCTGGGCGAGCTCATTCCGGACTGGCGCGAGCGCGGCGCACCGCTCAATGCGCCGGTCACCGAAGACCGCTTCCTGTTTCTTGGCGAGCGCTCCGCGTATCGCGTGCCCGGCATGTTGCTGCCGGACTGCTTCCGCAACCACGGCAACTACGTGATCAGCCTCGGCAACGTATGCCGCTGGCTCGCCGAACAGGCGGAAGCGCTGGGCGTCGAAATATTTCCCGGCTTCGCCGCAGCCGATGTGTTGTATGGCGAAAACGGTGCGGTCAAAGGCGTGCTCACCGGCGACATGGGCGTACTGCGGGACGGCACGCATGGCCCGCATTACCAGCCCGGCATGGAACTGCACGGCCGCTACACGTTCTTCGCCGAGGGCTGTCGCGGCCATCTCGGCCGGCGGCTGGAAGCGCGCTTCAATCTGCGTGGCGGGCGCGACCCGCAGGTCTACGGCATCGGCCTCAAGGAGCTGTGGGAGCTCGCGCCCGCGAACCACAAGTCAGGGCTGGTGATCCACAGCGCCGGCTGGCCGCTCGACAATGCGACCTACGGCGGCTCGTTCTTCTATCACATGGAAGACCATCTGGCAGCGGTCGGCTTCGTCGTCGGCCTCAGCTACAGCAATCCGTACCTGAATCCGTACGAGGAATTCCAGCGCTACAAGACGCATCCGGCGATTCGCCGCATGCTCGAAGGCGGCAAGCGCATTTCGTACGGTGCGCGCGCGCTGACGGCCGGCGGCCTGCAGTCATTGCCGAAGCTGGTGTTCCCGGGCGGCTGCCTGATCGGCGACGACGCCGGTTTTCTGAACGCGGCACGCATCAAGGGCAGTCACGCGGCGATCAAATCCGGCATGCTCGCGGCACAGGTGGCATTCGACGCGCTAAAGGCCGGACGCGCGGGCGACGAGCTGGCGAATTATGCCGATGCATTCCGCTCCAGCTGGCTGCACGAGGAATTGCACCGTGCGCGCAATTTCAAGCCGTGGATGAGCAAGGGACTGCTGAGCGGCACGCTGATGGTCGGCATCGACCAGTTGGTGTTGCGCGGACGCGCGCCGTGGACGCTGCATCATCACCAGGCGGATCACGAAACGCTGCGCGTCAAATCCGAAGCACAGCCGATCGACTACCCGAAGCCGGACGGCGTGATCACGTTCGATCGCCTGTCATCGGTCTTCCTGTCGAATACCAACCACGCGGAGGACCAGCCGTGTCATCTGACGCTGAAGGACGACGCAGTGCCGATCACGGTCAACCTGAAACTCTACGACGCGCCGGAGCAGCGCTACTGTCCGGCCGGCGTCTACGAGATCGTGCGCGATGCCGACGGATCGAATCCGCGCCTGCAGATCAACGCGCAAAACTGCGTGCACTGCAAGACCTGCGACATCAAGGACCCGACGCAGAACATCGTGTGGATCACGCCTGAAGGCGGCGGCGGACCCAATTATCCGAACATGTGATTGATTGCGATTGCGGCCCGGCGTCGACTGAAACAATTGGCGAGTAATGCACGAATTCTCCCCGCCTTATCGAGGCGGGGAGCCCGTGAAGGCGGGCGGGGGCGGTGGGCGATGCTGGAAAAACTAACACTCGTTCCGTTTACGAAAAAACCTACCACCTCTTCCGCTGCGCTCCATCCCCTCCTCATTCGAGGAGGAAATAAAACCCGTGTACTGCGTAGGATGCACTCCGTGCACGACAATATTACAACCGGTGCGCGGGACGCACGCCACGAAAAAAACAACGGCTTTACTGCGTTGGCTTTCCGAGCATCGCCTGCATCAGCAAGGTGTCCGCCGGATGTCCGCCGAACCAGATACGCATGACAGCGCGATTGAAATCGGCGCCCGGAATCGATCCTTCGACAACGCCGTTGATCGTTAGGCGGGTGCCCGATGACGGCAGATAATCGATAAAAATCCGGTCGCCTTGCTTGATGTCGCCGACCTTTTGAAACAGTTTATCAAGGGTCTTCAGACGCGCAGCCAGCGGCGCCAGCTGGGCACGGGTATTGTTGTCATGAAGCCCCTTGTTGAAATCCTTCAACAATTCGTCAGCCGAAATATCGTGCAGCACGTACAGTGCGAGCCGCTTCGGACCATCATCTGCAAGCACCGCCCGCGCCGTGCTGACGTTCTTCTCCATATACAGCGCCCCGACGTAGACGCGGAAAAACCAGTGCCAGCGCACGCCGCCGCCGTTGAAAACGAGATCGGGGCCGCCGGCCGTCAATTGGATTCGATACGGTAGATCGATTCCTTCAACGTCGACCGCCCATGCGTTACCGCCGGCAATGAGAAACACCGTCGCGGCCAGCACGCCGATCAAACACCGGCGGTAACTCCGGCGGACGCCGGGCAGATGCTCCATATACTGCGGCGTGGCGCGAGCCGTCACAGCGCTTCGAAGATGCCTGCCGCACCCATGCCGGTACCGATGCACATCGTAACCATCCCGTACTGTTGCCGACGCCGCCGCAGCCCGTGCAGCAGCGTCGCGACGCGGATGGCGCCAGTCGCCCCCAGCGGATGACCAAGCGCGATCGCGCCGCCGACCGGATTCACTTTTGCATGATCGAGCCCGGCGTCATGCATCACCGCCAGCGTCTGCGCGGCGAACGCCTCGTTCAGCTCGATCCAGTCGATGTCGTCCAGGCTGAGGCCGGTCTGCGCCAGTGCCTTCGGAATCGCCTTGACCGGGCCTATGCCCATGATCTCCGGCGGCACGCCGGCCACCGCGTAACTCATGAAGCGGCCAATCGGCGTCGCATCGTAGCGCTTGAGCGCCTTCTCGCTCATCAGCACCACCGCGGCGGCACCGTCCGACATTTGCGAGCTGTTGCCCGCGGTGATCGTTCCTTTTGCGGCGAATGCCGGCTTCAGACGGGCGAGCGCTTCCGGCGACGTGTCGCGCCGCGGCCCTTCATCGTTCTTCACTTCACGTGTTTTCACCGCGATCTCGCGTGCCGCCAGGTCCGGAACATGCTCGATAATGTCGAACGGCGTGATCTCGTCAGCGAATTCTCCGGAATCCATCGCGTGCAATGCGCGGCGGTGACTCTCGGCCGCGTACATGTCCTGCGCCTCGCGCGTGATCTGCCAGCGCTTTGCGACGTTTTCGGCGGTGATGCCCATGCCGTACGCAATCGCGATGTTTTCATTCTTCTCGAAAATTTCCGGACTGTAGCTCGGCGTATGGCCGCCCATCGGCACCAGACTCATGCTCTCGGTGCCGGCGGCGACCATCACGTCGGCTTCTCCGAGCCGGATGCGGTCGGCGGCGAGCGCCACCGCCTGCACACCGGAGGAACAGAAACGGTTGACGGTCATGCCTGCGACCGAGTTCGGAAAGCCGGCCAGCAGCAATCCGATGCGCGCGACATTCATGCCCTGCTCAGCTTCCGGCATCGCACAGCCGACGATCACGTCCTCGACCGCAGCCGGCTCCAGCGCCGGGCATTGGCCGAGCGCACTTTTCAGTATGAATGCCAGCATGTCGTCCGGTCTGACGTGCCGGAACATGCCGCGCGGCGCCTTGCCGACCGGCGTGCGCGTGGCGGCAACGATATAAGCTTCCTGTACCTGTCTGCTCATGATCCGATCTCCTTCCCGGTTCATGCGGTAAGAACGTTCGGTGTATCCACTTCTTCCAGCAATCGCCCGATCGCGGCACCGACCACCAGATCTTCGAGCGGGCCAAACCAGTGATGCCGGATACGGCCGTCGCGATCGATCAGCACCAGCGTCGGCGTGCCCTGCATCCGGTAGCGTTCCATCGTCTGCGGGATCGCATTGCCATTGTCGCCCGGCGCATCGACCGCGATCGGAAAGGTGTAATGATATTCGTAAATGAACGCCTCCAGCACCTGCGGCGTCATCGCCGCGTGGTGCTCGAACACGGTGTGAATCCCGATCATCGCGAACTGCCCGCCGCCGAACAATACGTGCAGCTTCTGCGCCTGCGGCAGTCCGTGCTGCGTGCAGCCGGGACACAGCATCTGGAATGCATGCAGCGCCACCACCTTGCCGCGCAGATCCGCCAGCGTGAGCGCATGATCGGTATTGAACCAGCGTGCGGCGATCAGTTCGGGCGCGAGTTTTCCTTCAAGCATGTTCAATTTCTGCCCCGCCGCAAATCCCCCCTCGCCCCCCTTTTCCAAAGGGGGGAATGATAGAACCGCTTCTTTCATCCTTCACGCCTTTACCCTTCACTGCTCATCCTTTGCGCGCCGGACTTCTACGCCTTTACTCCTCACACCTCACCCCTCACACCTCACTCAGTTCCTGAGCGGCTTCCCGGTCTTCAG
>JBDZVW010000216.1:0-5150 GCA_040255885.1 Betaproteobacteria bacterium | reverse complement strand
AATGGTAGCAGATCGCAGTAGATTTTCGAATGGCGCGGCGTATGCGCTTGGTACAGATGGAACAGGTCGGAACCGATCACGTGCACGCGGTCGGCCTGGTTTCCGGAGCCCAGGCTGATTACCGGAACCGGCAGCGTTTCGGCGAGATACTGGCACACTTCTGCCGTCACCACCTCGCACATGATCGAAAACGCGCCGGCGTCGACGAACGCCCACGCATCGTCCACCAGCTCCTTCGCGCGGTCGGCGGTCTTGCCCTGCGCCGCGAATCCGCCCTGTTGCGGAATGCGCATCGGGCAGATGCCGATGTGGCCCTGGACCGGGATGCCGGCCTTCACGATCGCTTCGATGTTTTTGGCGTGGTGCTGGTTGCCTTCGCATTTCATGACTTCCGCGCCGGCCTGGGCCACATATTTGGCGGCGTTGTCGACCGCCTGCTGCGGTGACAAATGATAGCTCATGTAAGGCATGTCGACCATGCGCAGGCCATAGCGCGAACCGCGATAAACAGCCTGCGCCATGAACAGCACTTCATCGAACGTCACCGAAGTGGTGGACTCGTGGCCGAACAGCACCATGCCGCCGGTATCCGATACGCACAGAATATCGATGCCGACGCGATCGGCGACGATCGCGGTCTCATAATCGTAAACGGCTAACTGAACGATCGGCTCCCGGTTTTTCTTTTTTTCGTTCAGCATCGGGATGGTGACTTTTTTCTGTTTTTTTGCAGCTGCTTCGGCCATGAACGCCTCCTGTGGAATGGGTGAATGCCATCTACATTGGATAGCAAAGCGCATGCCCGTTGCGCCGCATTGAAAATCGCTTGTTATTGAACCGGTTGTGCGACGCTGTTGTGATGGCGTGTGCAAGCCGGTTTCCAAACGAAACGGCGGTTTGTTTCGAAGCGCACATGTGCCGCGCGACGTGACCGTTCAGACCGCCGCCTTGCGGCCGCCGCGGCCGTTCTCCCGGCCGCGTCCCAGGCGCGATCCGGCGCGGAACAGTTTCCATTTGTGACGCCTGACCCACAGCGCCTTGCGCCCGAGGCCGAGCATCGCCGCCAGATCGGCATCGCTGTGGTGCTCCTGGTAGCGGCGAACGAATGCCTCAATATATTTCTCGACCGGCAGCTCGCGCTCCAGCGCTTCATCGGCGAGGGTCGCGGCGTGCCGCGGCTGCGATGGAACGGCCGATGAGCCGTCGCGAAAATCGCTCGATGACAGCGTTTCGCCTTCGGCAAGAATCACCGCACGTTCGATCAGATTTTCGAGCTCCCGCACGTTGCCCGGCCAGTGATAGCCGTGCAGAAATTCGCGGAAGCCGTCGTCGATCCCGGTGATCCTTTTTCCGAGACGCCGGCTGTGCTGATCAATGAAATGGCGAGCCAGCACTTCCACGTCGTCGCCGCGGTCGCGCAGCGGCGGCACGTGAATGTTGATCACGTTCAGCCGGTAAAAAAGATCGGGTCGAAACGAGCCGCCGTCGGTGGCCGTCTTGAGGTCGCGATTGCTCGCCGCGAGAAAGCGCACGTTGCTGTGATAAAAATGCTTCGATCCCACCGGCCGCACCTGCCGGTCCTGGATCACGCGCAGCAGCTTGACTTGCAGCGGCAGCGCCAGCTCGGCAATTTCGTCGAGAAACAGCGTGCCGCCGTCGGCTTCACGGATCAGTCCGTCACGGGCGAACAACGCGCCGGTGAACGCCCCCTTTGCATGTCCGAACAGTTCCGATTCCAGAAGGTCCGGCGGAATCGCGCCGCAATTCACCGGAATGAACGGCCCGTCGGCGCGGGGGCTGGCATAATGGATTGCCTGTGCGACGAGTTCCTTGCCGGTGCCGCTTTCGCCCTGGATCATCACGTTTGCGTCGGAAGCGGCCACCTTGTCGATCAGCTCGAATACGCGCCGGATGGAACTGCTGCGGCCGATGATCTTGTTTTCGGTGAAAGCCCTTTTCAGGTTGCGCTTGAGCACCGCGTTTTCCCTGCGCATGCGGCGCTCATTGAGCGCGCGCTGCACCGCGAACAGGAAATCGTCGTTGCTGAACGGCTTGATGATGTAGTCGACTGCACCCAGGCGCAGCGCCTCGATCGCATTTTCCATCGATGAAAAGCTGGTCATCAGGATCGCCGGCAGATCGACGCCGGCTTTACCGATCGAGCGGATGATGTCGAGCCCGCTGACATCGGGCAGACGCAGATCGGTGATCAGCAGATCGAATTCGTCGGAAGCGGCGCGCGCCAGTCCGTCGTTTCCGGTCGCGCACAGATCGCAGCGATAGCCGTGCTGCTCCAGCAGCAGGCGTACCGATTCGGAGATGCCGGGATCGTCGTCGATCACCAGGATTCTTTCGTCGCGGGCAGGCTGCGCCGGTTCTTTCATTGCTGTTCCGTGTAGAGCGGCAGGCGGATGCAGAAAAAGGCGCCGCCATCGGGATTGTTTCCGGCCCGGATCGTGCCCTCATGCTCGATCGCGATTTCGTTGCAGATGGCCAACCCGAGACCAGTGCCCTGTCCGCGCGCCTTGGTGGTGAAGAACGGTTTGAACAGGCAGGCGAGATGCTGGGGGGCGATGCCGGGGCCGCTGTCGCTGATCGTGATTTCGACATGCCGGCCCGTTGCCGCAATCGCGATACCCAGTTCGCCGTGCCCGTTCATCACCTGCATGGCGTTCGCGATGATGTTGGTGAACATCTGTTCCAGCCGCTCCCGGTTGCCGAGCACGCAAGTTTCGGGGGCCGGATGGAAATCTACGGTGACACCGCTGCACGTATATTCCTGCTGTACCAGCTTCAGCGACTCTGCAATGACGAGATCCAGCCGGACGCGGCTTTTCTCGTCGCTGCCGGCGCGCGTGTAGTCATTGAGCTGGTGTGCAATATTCAAAGCCCGCTTGACGTTGTCATTGATGTTGTTCAGCGCGCGGGTCAGCGTTTCGGCGGGAAAATCCTGCCGCGACTGCAGAAACTGCATCGTCGAGTGGATCGCGGTCAGCGGATTGGCAATTTCGTGGCACACGCCGGCGACCATGAATCCGAGCGACGCCAGGCGTGCCGTCTGCACCTGCCCCAGATCGAATTCCGGCTCGTTGTGCTGGCGTGCGACGATCACGTAGGCGCAGCCATGGAATTTGCGAAACCAGATGCGCTCCTTCACCGTCTGGCCGTGATGAATGCGCTCGATGTCGAGATCGCGAAACTGCAGCCCCTGGGTTTCATCCGGCGGCGCCATGAAGCACTCCGGAAACAGCTGGTCGAGCGATGCGCTGCCGGGCAATTGCGCGATTTCGATATAGCGCTTCATCGGCTCGTTGACGAAGGTGACGCGGTTGCCGTCATCGGCCAGCAGCGCAGGGCACGGCAGGCTGTCGATGAACGGCACCAGCACGTCCTCGAAGCGCGTCGGGAAACTGATTTGCCGGGACGCTGACATCAGTGCAAAGGCATGCCGACGCAGCGCGGTTTCCGCGCGCCGGCAAAATGGTACGGCAGCTGGCGGCCGGAAACGGTGGCAACAGCAACCCCAGCCACCGTCAGCGCCCGGCGCGCCGTCAATCGCAGCTTCGCCCATGATGTCAGTCCGCCGCTGAACGGCGCAACAGACGACGTACTGGACGATCCGGCGGCGGAAACGCTTACATCGCGAGCGCTACGCATCGCTTGATTCCCTCGGCCCAACGGTTGAATGCGCGGGCCGATCTTTCGGCCCGGCGCGCAAGATAACACCAGATTATTGCACAATCCGGAGAATGGTAATGCCGCGGCTGCGGCTATTCAAGCGTACGGATTGAGCAACACCGGTCGCTTCGATGAAGAACCGCGGCCGGAGTCGCGCCAAACGGCGCGGCTCCGGGGCGGCCCGAGGTTTGAAACTCAGCTTCCGGGCAGATTATGGATTTCCGGAAAGAACATGTCCGTCCACGCCTTGGGCGCGGTTTCGATGCGCCCGATCTTGTGCATGAACTTCACCACTTCCATCGTGCGTTGCGGTGTCATCGTGTAGCGGATGTCCGGATTGTTCAGAATCTTCAGAAGCTGCTGCTTCGTGACCGATTTGTCCTTCGACACCTCGAGATAGATCGCAGCGGCCTTGTCCTTGTGGGCGTTGATGAAGTCCGTGGCTTTCTTGAACGCTTTCAGGAACGCGGCATAAACCTTCGGATTCTCAGTGCGGAATTTGCTCGTGGTGTAGACCACGTTGAGCGTGCCCGGGCCGCCAAGAATCTGGTAGCTGTTGAGCACGGTGTGAATGCCGGAATGATCGAGCTCGAGATAGGTGTAGGGCGGGGACGTAAAATGGCTGTCGATCTGGGATTTGCCGGACAGCAGCGCCACCATGCCGTCCGCGTGCGACATCGTCACCGTCAGCGGGTCGAGCTTGTTGTAATGGGCGTCTCCGAATGCCTTGGTGGCGGCCATTTCGAGCAGGATCGCCTGGATTGAAACCTTGACGCCGGGCAGCGCAATGCGGTCCTTGCTGCCGAAGTCGGAAAGCTTCTTGACCGCCGGATTGCGGGTATTGAGCATCATCGGCATCGAGTTCGCCGCGCACACCCCCATCACGTTGATGTTGCCGTGGGTTTTCGACCACATCGTCGCCAGCGGCCCGACACCGGCGAGCGCAAAATTCAGACTGCCGGACAGGATCGCGTCGTTCATCATCGCGCCGCCGGTGAATTTGACCCACTTCACGTCCACCGCATGTCCGACTTTTTGTGCGGCGAGCGCTTTTTCATAGAGATTGTTGTGCTGCATCACCATGAAAGTCAGGGAACCGATGCCGTACTGTTTCGCCAGCGTGACGTGGTCGACTTCCGCGGCGGCGGCTGGTGCGGCGATTGTGGTGACGCATGCAAGGATCGCGGTGTAACTGGCAAGACGCGTTGATTTCACTGTTCCTCCTGGTTTGTTATGGACATGACAATCGCACCGTGCATCCGGACGTCAATGCCGGTGAGTGAAAGACGCACAAGATCAAAGTATTTCGTCGCGCAGATAGTACCAATGGTAGAGCATGCGCTGGCCCAGCCGCCGGAACGGTGCAAATGGATGGCCCGGCAGCGGTGAAGTAAAGATCGGCAGATCGAGTTTTTTTCCCTTGCCGGCAATCCATTCCGCCATGTGCTGCCCGGCGCGCACCGAGTACGAGA
>JBDZVW010000005.1:0-21564 GCA_040255885.1 Betaproteobacteria bacterium | reverse complement strand
ATCCGAATTTCGGCAGCCGCATGGTCGGCTCCGGACAGTTCGCCGAACTGCTGGCGCGGCGCTTCAGGGTCGCCTGCAAACGGTTCGGCTTCAACGGCGAGCGCACGCGCAACCGCGCGCTCGATACCACGCGGTTTCGCAGGCCGGCCGTTGGTGGACAGATGTCGTTGTTCTAGAAGAAGCGCTGTCCGTGTCAGTTGCCGAACAATGATGTGGGGCACGCAGTGCACGCCACCGGCGGTTTCCCAGCAATTAGCGTCCTGTCTTCCTTTGCGTTCCTTTGCGACCTCTGCGCCTTTGCGGTTGCAGCTTTTGTTCTTGCTTCAACGGTCTCTGAAGAAAGCGCTTTCATACCATATTGATTAAATTGTCAAAACAAGTATCGCAACAGAACTATATTTGTTATCCTGTTGCCCGACAGAGGGAGGGCTGTCTGCCGCGCGGAAAGGATGCGTCGACGCATGCATCGATATCGCCGCCGGCCATGTCGGGAGGCTCCGCGTTCGCGGAGACTTGTTGTCAATTAAAGTGGGAGATATTCATGACCAAGAGTTTGATTGCAGCCCTGTGTCTGGCATTTGCGGTGTCGCCGCTGGCGATCGCAGCTCAGGGGGGAACCGATACCGCGAAACCGAAGAGAACGCTTACGCCGCAACAGAAGCGCTTCGCGGAATGCGGTCACAAGTCCAAGGGCTTGAAAGGGGACGCGCACAAGAAGTTCATGCATGACTGTCTGAGCGGGCATCACACTGCGTCCGCCACGGTGGCCGCCAAGCCGGCGCCGCACGATAAAACAAAAAAATAGGATACGGACGCGGACAGCAAGAACGTTCAGGTCAATCGCGCGAAATTCATCAGCGAACGCCTGAAAGGATGCTTCCGTAACGTATTGCAAGCCGGCGCATTGCGCCGGCTTTTTTATGACTGTGAGATATTGCCTGGCCTCGGGCCGGATGGTCTGATAGATTCACCGCCATTCATCGATGTTGTTGCGGGCCGTTGTTTCAATAATTCCGCCGACGTGGGCCTTTCAGGGTCGCGCCGCCGGGAAAAACGAAGCGGCCGTTGACTGGATTGAGGGGTGCTGTGGTAAATGGGGGAAGCGGTCCTCGCGCATTTTGCGAGGACGGCAGCGGTGGCGGGTCATCGATCGTGCGCGGGCTCAGGGTGTACGTGGTCGAGGACGACGACGATCTGCGTGCAGGGTTCGTGTCCGGGCTGGGGCGGCTCGGTTTTGCGGCAGCGGGTTTCGGAAGCGCGGTAGAGCTTTATCGCAGGTTCCTGATCGCGCCGTGCGACATCGTGCTGCTCGACATCCACCTGCCGGACGCGGAAGCTTTCGAGATGGCCGTTCATCTGCGTGAAGGCGTCGGCGAGAGCGTGGGCATCGTGATGCTCAGCGAGGCGCTCGACGACCGGCTGCGCGGATTCCACAACGGCGCAGACTACTACCTCCTCAAGTCGATCGATCTGTGCGAGCTGGCGGCGATCCTGGCCGCGCTCGGTCGCCGCGTGCTGCGGGAAAAGCCGCCGGCGCCGGAGTTGCCGCGGATCCCGATCAATCGCTGGCGGCTGGCCAGAGATGGCTGGACGCTGCTGTCTCCGGACGATATTCCTCTTTCGCTGTCGCTTCCGGCATCGCGCTTCCTGGAGCGCCTGCTGGTGTCGCCGGGCAAGGCCGTATCGAAGACCGACCTCGTGCTGGCGCTCGGTGAAGATCCGTATGACTACGATCTGCATCGGCTTGAAGTGATGGTGAGCCGCTTGCGCCGCCGGGCGCAGCAAAAGGGCCTGACGTTGCCATTGCGGGCAGTGCGTGGCATCGGTTACGTCTGGGTGAACGGGTCCGATCCCGACGCCGCGGACATTGCCGACGCAGCCTGCGCCTGATTGCATCACCGACCGGGTTCGCCCGGCCGCCTTCTTGCAGTATCTCCTCTGCGCCGCATCACTCCGGTGTCGTTCATCGTTGCGCCACGCCGCATTTCCGCATCGGTCGTCCGTTGCGCGTCAACGCCAGTCTCGTTGACCACAGCCGGTGAGGAAGTGTGAGGATGCGTGAGCGTCGGAGCGTGTAATCACTCAGCGTTCTTTGTAGACTCGGTCGCACTGAATCAGTCGTTACACGAAAGCTCATGGCGTCATGCTCGCAGGTGGCGTCACTCACAAGCGAAGCGGCCGCCATGCTGCCGCACACTTCAGCCAATCGCGGGAACGCGAATACCCGAAACAGGCAGCGGGCGGGTGTTTGCCCATCGCGGAGACAACGGATAGCGTCATGCATGTGCTGGTCACGGGAGGTGCAGGGTTCATCGGGTCGCACAGCGTCGAGGCGCTGCTGGATGCCGGGGCGCGCGTGACCGTGTTCGACAACTTTTCCAGCGGCCGGCAGGAAAACCTGGCTGCTCATCCGAGGCTGGCAGTGGTCCGCGGCGACATCCGCGAGCGCGCGGCGCTGGATGCGGCACTTGCCGGCGTGACGCACGTGCTGCATCTCGCGGCACAGGTGTCGGTCCAGGCGTCGATTGCGGCGCCCGGGCAGTCGTGTGCGCACAACGTGCTGGGTTTCGTCAACGTGCTGGACGCGGCGCGCGCTGCCGGCGTCGAGCGTGTCGTCTATGCGTCGAGCGCCGCGGTTTACGGCATACCGCAGGCACTGCCGCTGACCGAGGACTCGGCGCTTGCTCCGATTTCCCCGTACGGCCTCGACAAGCGCGTCGACGAGCAGTACGCGGCACTGTTCGGCGAGCTGTTCGGGCAAAGCACGCTGGGGCTGCGCTATTTCAACGTCTACGGTCCGCGCCAGGATCCATCCTCGCCCTATGCGGGCGTCATTGCACGTTTCGCCGCCCGCATCGGCGCCGGCCAGCCGCTGCAGGTGCACGGCGACGGCCGGCAGACGCGCGACTTCGTGTTTGTGAAGGACGTCGCGCGTGTCAACATGAAGGCGCTCGCCAGCGACTTCGAAGGCGTCTGCAACGTCGGCACCGGCGTCAGCGTCACGCTGCTGCAACTGATCGACGCGCTTGCCGAATGCGTCAGCGAAACGCCGCAGGTCATGTTCGGGCCGCCCGCGGCGGGGGATATCCGCGCTTCCGCGATGTCTCCCGGGCGGCTGGCGAAGATCCTCGGCGAAGTCCCGGCCACCGCACTCGCCGGCGGCCTGCGCACGCTGTTTCCGGAAGAGGCGGTATTGTGACGCGCTGGATTGTCGCCGTGCTGCTGATGCTTGCCGCCTGCGGCGCGCGGGCCGAGCCGAGCATCGCCTTCTATTACGGCGCCGAGCCGCCGTTCGACGAGCTGAAGGCGTTCGACATCGCGGTGGTCGAGCCGGAGCACGTGCCCGATCCCAAAGTGTTTGCGGGTTCGCACACGCAGCCCTTTGCCTATGTCTCGGTGGGCGAAGTCGAGCCGCAGCGGCCCTATGCGAAAGACATTCCGCAGAGCTGGCGCGTTGGCGTCAATTCCGCGTGGGGCAGCA
Organism: Betaproteobacteria bacterium; assembly: GCA_040255885.1. Taxonomy (GTDB): domain Bacteria; phylum Pseudomonadota; class Gammaproteobacteria; order Burkholderiales; family JBDZVW01; genus JBDZVW01. The sequence goes on along the minus strand of JBDZVW010000005.1, from coordinate 18,083 downwards.
CTGTGATCGACCAGTCACAGCCCGACTGGCCGCACTTTTTCGTCGAGCATGTGATCGCGCCGCTGTGGCACGCCGGCTACCGCGCGTTCTTTCTCGACACGCTCGATTCCTACCAGTTGTTCGCGAAGACGCCGCAGCAGCGGCAGCGCCAGGAGGCCGGGCTGGCCGCGGTGATCAAGGCGCTCAAGCAGCGTTATCCGGACGCGAAGCTCATTCTCAATCGCGGCTTCGAGATCCTGCCGCAGGTGCATAAGGACGTGTTCGCGGTGGCGGCGGAGTCGCTGTTTCGCGGCTGGGATCCCGCGACCAGGACCTATCATCCGGTGACAGCCGCGGATCGCGACTGGCTGCTGGCGCGGCTCAAGCAGGTGCGGACCGAATACCGCCTGCCGGTGATCGTGATCGATTATGTCGCGCCGGCCAAGCGCGCGCTGGCGCGCGAGACGGCGCAGCGCATCAGCCAGCTGGGATTCATTCCGTGGGTGTCCGATCATGATCTGGACATGCTGGGTGTGGGCAGCATCGAGGTGATGCCGCGCAAGGTGCTGATGCTCTATCGCGGCGACGGCACCGAGTACGGCCTGATGGACGCCGAGATTCACCGGCTGGCGGCAACGCCGCTCAACTACCTCGGCTACGTTGCCGACTATCGCGACGTTACGCAGCCGCTGCCCGACTACCCGCTGGTCGGCCGCTATGCCGGCATCGTCACCTGGTTCGGCGGCCGCATTGCGCAGGGGCCGAAAGTGCGCGACTGGCTGCTGCACCAGATTGCCGACGGCATGAAGGTCGCGATGTTCGAGAACTTCGGCTTCGAGCCGGCAACGGCCGCAGCGCAGCTCGGCCTCAACGTTGGCGCCGCCGGCAGCGCGCCGCGTCATCTGACGATCAGCTCACAAAGCAAACTGATGGGATTCGAAGCGCCGGTATTCCCCGACCGTGACGCGTTCCTGCCGTTGCGCGCTGACGATGCGCAGCCGCTGCTTACATTTACCGCCGACAGTGGCGCCGTGATGGATGCCGCGGCGCTGACCGCCTGGGGCGGCTACGTACTGGCGCCATACGCGGTGACCGGCATCCTGCGCGACACCACCGCGCGCTGGGAAGTGCAGCCGATCGAATTCCTGCGCCGCGCGCTGCGGCTGCCGGCGATGCCGGTGCCCGACGTCACCACCGAGAACGGCCGCCGGCTGATGCTGGTGCACATCGACGGCGACGGTTTCGCCAACCGCGCGCAGATGCCGGGCGGGCACTTCGCACCGGAGATGCTGCTGAAGCGCATCCTCACCCGCTACCGCGTGCCGACCACGGTGTCGGTGATCCAGGGTGAGGTCGCCGCCAATGGCCTGTATCCGAAACTGTCGCCGCAACTGGAGGCGATCGCGCGGCGCATCCTTGCACTGCCTTACGTCGAGCTGGCGAGTCATACGTTCTCGCATCCGTTCCGCTGGAATGCCGCCGAAGCGGCGGGACGCGAGCACCAGTCCGCGGAAGACGGCGAGGCGCTGCCGATCCCCGGCTACACGTTCAACCTCAAGACCGAGATCACCGGCTCGATCGATTACATCAACCGCCGGCTTGCGCCGCCGGGCAAGAAGGTCAAGGTGCTGCTGTGGAGCGGCAACACCAATCCCGGCGCGGACGCGGTGGGGCTCGCTTATGCCGACGGCGTCGGCAACATGAACGGCGGCGACACGCTGATCACGCGCAGCGACGACTCGCTCACAGAAGTGGCACCGATCGGCATTCCGAAGGGGCGCTGGTTCCAGGTCTATGCGCCGAATCAGAACGAGAACGTCTACACCAACGACTGGCACGGCCCGTACTACGGTTTCCAGCGCGTGATCGAAACGTTTGAGCTGACCGACAAGCCGCGGCGGTTGAAGCCGATCGACATCTACTACCACATGTATTCGGGCGAGCGCACCGCTTCGCTGGCGGCACTCGACAAGGTCTACCGCTGGGCGCTGGCGCAGCCGGTGATGAACATTTACGCCTCCGAGTACATCGCGAAGGTGCTGGACTTCCGGCGCATGGTGATCGCGCGTGCAGGCGATGCCTGGATCGTGCGCGGCAACGGTGCGCTGCGCGAGTTGCGCGCGCCGCCGGGACTCGGCTATCCCGATCCCGGCACAAGTCGTGACGTCGCCGGTTATTCGAATTACGACAAGCAGCGTTATCTGCATCTGACTGGCGGCGCCGCGCGCATCGTTTTCACACCGCAGACGCCGCGTGCGCCGTATCTCGCCGAGGCCAACGGCCGCATCACGCATTTCGAGCGCGACGGAACGGGGCTGCGCCTTGGTCTCGCAGGCCATCTGCCACTGACGTTCGCGCTCGGCAACGCCGCCGGCTGCAGCGTGCAGGCGGACGGCCGCACGCTGCAGGGGCGTGGCAACGACATCCGGCATTACCGGTTGAAACAACATGCAGTCAAGTCGATTGCCGTCGTTTGCCATTGACCGGCCCGGGCCGCGACCGCGCCTGGTTTCCGGCTGGGTGCTGATCGGCTTCGCGCTTGTCGCGCTGGCGGTGCTGGCGGCGCTGTTTCCGCGCACTTCGACATTGCAGCAGAACCTGGTTGATGAAGCGATCGGTGACCGCGGTGACGAGCAGGCGGCGATGGCTTACATGGAAAACCTGCTGCGCCGTGACCCGGCCAACGACACGCTGCGCATCTGGCTCGCGGAAAAGGAAACCGAGGCGGGCAACTATCGGAAAGCCGACAGCCTGCTCGCGCCGCTTGTCGGGAAAATCACGGGTCCGGATCAGCTGCGGGTGCGCCGGCTGCGCCTGACAATCGCAAGGCTCGCCACCTATGCCGAGGCGCCGGATTCAACCGCGCGCGCCGCGCACGAACAGGCATGGCGCGCATTGCTTGAAGCAGCGATGCGGCAAAGCGGCTGGACGCCGGCCGATCTCGGCGATCTCGGACAACAGGCGCTGGCGCTGCACGACACGGCGCTCGCGGCACGATTCTACGGCCGCATCGCGACCGATCCGCAGGCGCTTCCGCCGCAGCAGTACGTGCCGTTCGCGCGTCTGGCACTTGCCGCCGGCGATTACCGGACCGCTGCAGCACTCTACTTCCGGGCGCAGACCGCCGCGGCGACGCTCGATCTGCAGCGCGAATACTTTCTCGCCGCTGTCGAAACCCTGCAGTCGGGAAATCTGCTGCAGGACGCACTCGCTGCCGCCGACCGGCACATCGGGCCGCTGGCGGCCGATGCGCAGACGCTGCGTTTCCTGATCCATTTGGCGCAAAGCGCAAACCAGCCCGAGCGCGCTGCACAGTACGCGAAGCGGCTGCTGCACATGTCGTCTGCCGCAGCATGGCAGAGCGTCGCGATGCGCATCGCCGACCTGCTGATTCCGGCCGCACATGCGGCCGAAACGGCAACGCCGCCGTCTTCTGACGCGACGCTGAAACCATACAACGAAGCCGATTACCGCCAGGCGTACGACGCGTTTCTCGCCGGCGGCGACATTGCTTCCGCGCTGCGTGTGGCGCAGGCGGCGGTCGCGCAGCGGCCGCATGATCTCGCCTGGCGCAAGCGCCTGGCACAGGTTGCCGAATGGAGCAGCAAGCCGCAGCTCGCACTCGAGCAGTGGCTCGCCATCGCGCGCGCGCGCGGTTCCGACGACGCGTGGCAGGCGGTGCTGCGGCTCGCTCCGGGCGTGCTCGACGATGCCGCGCAACTCGATGCGTGGACCCACATCGCGCGTCAGCGTGAGCTCACGCCCGACCAGTGGCGCGCGATCGCGCATCTTTATGAAGCGCTGGGACGCCCCGACGACGGCATCGCGTTCTTCGAACGCCGCTACCGCACCGGCCGCGATCCGCTGATGCTCGAAATCGCGGCGCAGTTGATGGTTCGTGCCGGTCATGACGAACGTGCGATTGCCGCCTGCCGCGAGCTGCTGCACACGCGCGCCGCGAGCGGCGCAGTCGCAGTCGAGCTCGCGACGCTGCTGGTGCAGCACGGGGATTTCACGGGTGCCTACACCACGCTCGACCGCCACAAGGCGCTGGCTCGGCCAAACGACAAGCGCTACTGGGAGCAACTGGGCGATCTGGCATGGCGGCTGCAGCGCGACGCTGCCGCGCGCGAAGCCTATGGCGCCGCGCTGCGCAGCGATCCCGGCAACCGCGACGCGGTGGAGCGCTTCGTCAAGCTCACGCGCGCCGAACATCCGGATCAGGCGGCGCAGATCGCCGCCGCCGGCTGGCGCAAAAGCGGTGTGGCGACGCTGCTGGTCGATGCACTCGACATCTATTGGCAGCAGCGCGACCTTCCGGCGATGCGGCGGCTGTTCGCGCAAGCGCAGCCGCAGCTGCAGTCGGGCAAGCTCGATCTGCCGTATTTCTACGTGCTGCGGGCCGGGTTTCATGAGGCGAGCGGCGAGCGGCAGCAGGCACTTGCCGACTACCGGCACGCGCTGGCGGTCGACCCCGGCGCAACGCAGGCCAGGCTCGGGCTGCTGTGGCTGCTGATCGACAGCCGCGACGCCGCCGCGCTGAAGCCGCTGCTGTCGCAGTATGCCGCCGAGGCGAGCAACGACCGCACGTTCTGGGACGCCTATGCCGCGGCGTGGCTGGTGCTCGGTGATGCGCACCGTGCCGCAGCGCTGTATGCGCGTGACGCCGACCGCCATCGCAACGACTATCTGTGGCTGATGAGTTACGCCGACGCGCTCGAGCAGAGCGGCCGCGAAGGCGCGGCGTGGCAGGCGCGCCGCCACGCCTGGGCACTGGTTCACCGCCCCGCGCGCGGGCAGCCGCTGCCGCACGCGCCGCGAGCGCGGATGGAAGCCGCAGCACGCCTCGCGATCCGCTTCGCGCCGGGCGACGAGCAGTTGGCGATCGTGCGGCGCGTGCTGAGTAGTGATGCCGCGCCGAGCGCGCAGCACGTTGCAGCCGGCTCGAACGGTAGCGCGGCGAACGACGCGACAGTGAAAGAGCTGGTGCTGTCGTGGGCGCTGTCCACCGGGCAGAGCGAAGCGGCGCGGGCGTGGGCGTGGCGCAATTACGGACGCAGGCTCGCCGCGCCGGCGTGGGCCGCGGCGACGATGGCGCTCGCCGACAACGATCTCGACCAGGCACAGCGCCTGCTCGAGCGTCGCGGCAGGGAACTCGATGCGGCGCAGGCGGCGGACCTGGCGCAGGCCACCGGCCGCACGGCGCTCGCGCAATCGCTGGTATTCAGCGCCATGCAGCGCCACCCCGACGATGATGCAATCCACGAACAGGGTGAAACGCTGCTGCTGCAGGACGTGGACGGTTTTGCGCTTGGCGACACCTTTTTCGACCGTGACGTGCTCAGCGGACAGGAGCGGCGCGCGAGCGCGGACCTGTGGCTGACACCGTCGCTGCGGCTCACACCGCAGGTGACCGACATCCGGCAGAAGAGCACGGATGCGGCGCAGCTCGTCAATGTGCCGGGCGCCGACCGCCAGGTCGGCCTGGATCTGCGGCTGCGCCGCGCCACGGGCTACTGGGAGGCCGGCGTGTTTCATCGCGATGCGCTCGCCAGCTTCCAGGGCTGGCGCGCCACGGCCGCCACGCGCTGGCGCGAAGGGTTCACCACCACCATCGGCGCCGGCTACAACGTGCGCGCGCTGGAGAGCACGCCGCTGGCGGTGGGCGGCATGAAGCGCCAGCTGTCGGCCGCTGCGCAGTACGAATTCAGCCGGCGCGAGTACGTGAACGCCGAGGTCGCGGCGGCGCGCTATTACACGCAGGACGGCGATTCTCTGGGCAGCGGCTGCGGCATCGAGTGGGAACTCGGCTACCGCGTGCGTACCGCGTATCCCGACCTGACGCTGAAGCTGGCGGGCGAGCACTGGCGCTTCTCGAAAGGCGGCACGGTGGATGGACGGGCGGCGACGCTGGTGCCCGCGGGCACCGCGGCGGACGCCGCGTTCTTCATGCCGGACGACTACAACCTGTACGGCGCTTATGCGGCGTGGGGCGAAACCTATCGCGACCGCTACGGCCATGCGATCCGGCCGTTCGGCCAGGTCGGCCTCACGCACAACACGCTGAGCGGCACAGGCTACAACCTCGTGCTCGGCGCCGGCGGCTCGCTGCTCGGACGCGATCACCTCGCGCTGGTTTTCAGTCAGGTGCGTGGCGGCAACGGCGTCAACGAGCGGGTGCGCGAGATCGGCGTGCAGTACCGGTATTTTTTCTGAGCCTGTTTTGAACCTGATGAGGGAGAAGCATTCATGAGCATTCTGCGTGGCATCACTCTGTTCTGCGCGCTGGCCGCCGTGATGGTTGCCGGCTGCGCGGTCACCGACGTAAGTCCCGGCGCCCCGGCACTGGAGCGCGGCGCCAAATGGGCGCTGCTGCCGGTCGCGAACCATACCGATGCGCCGCAGGCCGGACTGCGCGCCGAGGCGATCACCGAAGCGCTGCTGCGTACGCGCGGCATTGCCGATCTGCAGCGCTATCCGGCGGCGCTCAACCGCGATGCGCTGTTCGAGCCCACGGACGGCAAGGCGCAGGCAGCCGCCCGCAAGTGGGCGCGCGAGCAGGGTGTGCGCTATGCGGTGTCCGGCGCGGTCGACGAATGGCGCTACAAGGTCGGCGTGGACGGTGAACCGGCGGTCGGCATCGCGCTGAATGTCGTCGATCTGCAATCGGACCGCGTGGTGTGGAGCGCGGTGGGCGCGAAGAGCGGCTGGAGCCGCGAGTCGCTCGCCGGGGTTGCGCAGAAGCTGCTGCGCGGGCTGCTCGGCGGCATGCCGTTGAAATAAGCGGGGCAGCGGCGTGAGACAGAGCAGCCATTCTTTCGCAAGCTTCGCCGACGGGCGCGTGGGCGCGCTGCTGGCGCCGTCGCGCACCGGCTGGCGCGGTTGGGTGGAGACGGTGGCGCTGACAGTGGCGGTGATTGCGCTGTGCTGCTGGCTTTCGCCCGGTGACCCGTTCTTCACGCTGAAGCCGTTCCCGTGGCCGTGGTTCGCACCGCTGCTGCTGGCATTGCGCTACGGGTTCTTCCCGGGCGTGGCCTCCGCCGGCCTGCTGGCGGCGGCCTGGGTGTGGCTGGCGGGCGGCCATGGTGCGGAATTTCCCGCAACTTATTTCTACGGCGGCCTGATCCTGGTGATCATTTGCGGCGAGTACGGCAGCACCTGGATGACACGGCTGCGGCGCATCGCCGAGGTCAATGCCTATCTCGAAGAGCGCATGGCAACGGCGCTCAACCAGTTGCGCGTTACGCGGCTGTCGCACAACCGGCTGGAGCAGGATCTGGTGCTGCGGCCGTTCACGCTGCGCGGCGCGCTGGCCGAGCTGCGCGGCGTGCTGGCGCGGCAGCCGGATACGCCGGGATTGCCCGGCGCGCAGCCGGTGCTCGAGTTCCTGGCGCAGCAATGCCAGGTCGAGAGCGCCGCGATCTACGACGCACGCGGCGGCACGCTGGTGCAGCGCGCGGCGATCGGACAGCCGGTGCCGCTGGCGGCGGACGATCCGTTGTTGGCGCGGGCACGCGACACAGGCGCGCTGACGCATCTGCAGCCGGAGAGGGTTGGCGAAGCCGGCGGCAGCGAGCAGTTGGTGGTGGCGCCGATCGCGTCGGCTGCCGGCGACATTCTGGGTTATCTCGCGGTGAGCCGGATGTCGTTTTTCGCGATGAACGGCGAGGCGCTGCAGGTGATGGCGCTGATGCTGACGCTGTACGCCGACGCCCTCGTCCGGCCGCCGGCGCTGCAGCGGATCGTCGCGGACGTTCCCGATTGTCCGTACGAATTCGCCGCGGAACTCGTCAAGCTGGACCACATCCGGCGCCGCCACGGTGTCCGCAGCCAGGTGGTGATGCTGATGTTCGGCGCGCATCCCGAACGCGACGACATTGTCATTCACGTGCGCCGCGCACAGCGCAGCTTCGACGTGCACTGGGAATTCGCCGGCCGCAGTGGGCGGCCGGTGCTGGCAACGCTGATGCCGCTCGCCGACGCCGCCGCTGCGACCGGTTACCTGGAGCGTCTGGGCGACGTGCTGCAGCCGCTGTTCGGCACTGATTTCTCCGGACTCGGCATCGAATCGCACGTGTGGGCGGTCGGCGACAACGACCCGCCGACAATCGTGCAGGCGATGAAGGAGCGCGCCGCGCATGGGTAACGGAAAGCTGCTGTTTGCCGCCGCGGGCTTCGAATCGGCGGCGCTCTATGCGCTGATTCGGCAGGACGGCAGTCTCGGCTGGTTCGTCGCGTTTCTCGCGCTGAACGGGCTCGCGAGCGTGCTGCTGGCGTTGCCGATCTACGCTGCACTGCCGCCGCATTATCGCGTGCCGCGGCTGCCGGTGCTGGCTTTCATCGCGGTCTTCCTGTTCTTCACGCCGGTGCTGGGCTGGCTCGGTCTGCTGATTGCGGTGATGGTGTCCCGCCTGTGGCCGGCGCACCGTCCGGATACGGGATTCGGACAAATCGCGCTCGACGCCGGTGAACGTCTCGATCGCCGCCCCGGATCGGTGCACCCGGTGCGGGAAGCGGCGATCGCCGCCCGGCTGCGCGAGCTGCCGCCGGGCAGCGGGCAGCGGCTGACGGCGCTACATGCATTGCGCGCGCTGCCGTCGCGTGCCGCCAATCCGGTGTTGCGCGAAATGCTCGGTGATCCGCAGGAAGACGTGCGGCTGCTGGCCTACGGCATGATCGACGAGCAGGAAAAACGCCTCAACGCCGCGATTCAGCGCGAACGTCAACTGCAGCGCACCGAGCGCCTGCCGGCGGAGCGCCGTGACGGCATGGCGCGGCTCGCCGCGCTGTACTGGGAACTCGTCTATAACGGGCTGGCGCAGGGCGATCTGCGCGAGCATGCGCTGACGCAGGCGCTGCGTAGCGTCGAGGCGGCACAAACGCTCGGCGCCGACGATGCGGGGCTGTGGTTCCTCAAGGGCCGGCTGCTGCAGGTGCGCGGCGCGCCCGCGGCGCAGGATGCGTTCAACCGCGCGCTGGCGTGCGGCATGCCGAGAAGCCGCGTGCTGCCCTACCTCGCGGAGCTGGCGTTCGACGCGCGGCGCTTCGGTGAAGTGCACGACCTGCTGGCCGAAGTGCCGCCGCAGCAGGTAACGCCGCGGCTGCGCCCGATCGTTGCCTTCTGGAGCGGGCGGGAGGCGACGGCATGAAGCCGACGGAAGATCGCGGCGCGCGCCTGCCGGAAAGCCGCGGCGTTAAACTGCCGCGGGCCGAACGCGCCGACATCGGTCTGCTGCTGGAAGGTACATTTCCGTACGTTTACGGCGGTGTCTCGAGCTGGGTGTATCAGATCATCCGTGCGTTTCCGGAGCTGACCTTTGCGATCGCCTTTCTCGGCAGCCGCGCCGAGGATTACGGCGGGCTGAAATACGAGCTGCCGCCGAACGTGGTGCATCTGGAGACGCATTTCCTGCATGAGAAGCAGCCGCCTCCGGTGCTGCATGCGCGCGACGGCGATGCGCAGGCGTTCGCCACCATCGAGCGCGCACACCGCTATTTCCGGACACCGCATGCACACCGTGCGGATATCGCGCAGGTCGGCGAGCTGCTGGGCGAGCTGTCGGCCGGCGGCCGGCTCTCCGAATCCGATCAGCTCTACAGCCGCCGCGGATGGCGTTTCATCACCGAGTCGTACCGCGCGTTTTGCAGCGATCCGTCGTTCGTCGATTATTTCTGGACGGTGCGCACGATGCACGCGCCGATCTGGCGGCTCACGCGCATCGCCGACACGTTCATTCCGGTGCGCGCCTACCATAGCGTGTCGACCGGTTACGCCGGATTTCTCGGCACCCTGCTCAGGCGCCGCAGCGGGCGGCCGTTGATTTTGTCGGAGCACGGCATCTACACCAAGGAGCGCAAGATCGACCTGTTCCAGGCGCAGTGGATCGCCGAGCACCACGGCGCGTTCGGCGGCGAGGCTTCCGATGGAAGCTATTTCCGCCAGATGTGGATCCGTTTTTTCGAGGCGCTCGGGCAGCTGTGCTACGACGCCGCCGATCCGATCGTCGCGCTCTTTGAAGCGAACCGCCAGCGGCAGATCGCCGACGGCGCGGCGGCCGAGCGCACGCGCAGCATTCCGAACGGCATCGACGTCGCGCGCTACGCACCGCTGCGCGCGCGCCGCGGGCAGGCGGTGCCGCCGGTGCTGTGCCTGATCGGGCGGGTGGTGCCGATCAAGGACATCAAGACCTTCATCCGCGCGATGCGGGTGGTCGCGAACCGCATGCCGCAGGCGCAGGGCTGGATTGTCGGTCCCGAGGACGAGGATGCCGCCTACGGCGCGGAATGCCGCAGCCTGGTGCAGGGACTGGATCTGGGCGGGCAGGTGCGGTTCCTGGGATTCCGGCAGATGCAGGACATCCTGCACCAGGTCGGTGTCGTGGTGCTGAGCTCGATCAGCGAGGCGCTGCCGCTGGCAGTGCTCGAAGGCTTCGCCGCGGGCGTGCCGGCGGTGTGCACCGACGTCGGTTCATGCCGTGAGCTGGTGTACGGCGCGGAGCGCGCGGACGGCGCCGGCCGCGCGCTCGGTGTGGCGGGTCGCATCGTCGGCATCGCCGATCCGCAGGCGCTCGCCGCGGCGGCGCTGGAGCTGCTGAATGATTCCGCGCAATGGCAGGCTGCATCGGCGGCGGCGATCCGCCGGGTCGAGCGCTTCTATACCCAGCAGCGCATGGTCGCGGCCTATCGCGACATCTATCAGGCGGCGCTTGCCGCGAACGGAGACTGACGTGGCAGGCATCGGTTTCGAGTTGCGCAAGCTGCTGCGCACCCAGACTTACAGCGGGCTGCTGCGGGCCTATGCCTATGCCGGCATCATCAGCTCCGGCCCGTGGGTGCTGTCGATCATCGGCATCCAGGTGGTGGGCGTGCTCAGCCTGTCGGTGGTGGTGCCCGACGTGCTGATCACCCGTTTCCAGGTCACGGTCACCTACCTGATCGCGTGTTCGCTGATCGCGACCGGTGCGCTGCAGCTCGGCTTCACGCGCTATCTCGCCGACCAGCTCTTTCTCGGCAACGAGCGGCGGGTCGTACCCAACCTCAACGGCTCGCTGCTGGTGACGATGCTCGGCTCGGGCGCGCTGGCGCTCGCCGCCGCGCTGCTCGTGTTTCCGGAGGCGAGCAATCTCTATCGCGCGCTGCTGGTGTGCGGCTTCGTTGTGCTCTCCTGCGTGTGGATCGTCACCATCATGCTGTCGGGACTGAAGCAGTACAAGGCGATCGTCGTCATCTACGCATTGGGCTACGGCGTCGCGGTGGGCGGTGCGCTGGCGCTGCGTCCGCTCGGCACCGAGGGCCTGCTGCTGGGCTTCGTCGGCGGCCAGTTCGTGCTGCTGGCCGCGATGCTGGCACTCGTCTATCGCAGTTATCCGGCGGACGGTTTCGTTGCGTTCGATTTTGCGCAGCGTGGCGCGATGTATCCGTCGCTGCTGCTGATCGGTCTGCTTTACAACGTCGGCGTCTGGGCCGACAAGCTGCTGTTCTGGTACTTCCCGTCCACCAGCGAGGCGATCATCGGACCGCTGCGCGCCTCCCCGATCTACGACACGCCGATCTTTCTGGCGTATCTGGCGATCATTCCCGGCATGGCGGTGTTCCTGGTCCGGATGGAAACCGATTTCGCCGAGTACTATCAGCGCTTCTACGATGCGGTACGCAGCGGCGGCTCGCTCGGCCACATCGAGCGCATGCGCGACGAGCTGGTGTTCACCGTGCGCCAGGGGTTGTTCGAGATCATCAAGATCCAGACGCTGGCGGTGCTGGTGGTGTTCGAAACCGCAGCCGTCGTGCTGCGCTGGCTCGGCATTTCGGACATCTATCTGCCGCTGCTGTTCGTGGACGTCGTCGCGGTCGGCCTGCAGGTGCTGCTGCTGGGCGTGCTCAACGTACTGTTCTATCTCGACAAGCGCGCGGTGGCGCTGGAGGTGACCGCGATCTTCGCCGGATGCAACCTGCTGTTTACCGCCGCCAGCCTGGCGCTGGGCGCTTCGTGGTACGGCTATGGCTTCGCGCTGGCGCTGCTGGCGGCCGTGGTGTGGGGTGCCTGGCGGCTCAACGGCAAACTCAACGCGCTGGAATACGAGACTTTCATGCTGCAGTGACGGTGCCGACGGCTGCCGCCTGCGTTTGCTATAATGGGTGAACCGCGCGCCGACGTTGCAGCCGTGCCTTTCGCCGGCACCCCTGATTCCCGCGATCCCGATTGCCGGTAACGAGTCCGGACAATGCCTGTCGCACGCGCTGAACCCGATGTTTAACAGACAAGGAGAATGATCGTGCAACATCAGCTCCCCCCTCTACCGTACGCACTGGACGCGCTGCAGCCGCATATTTCGAAGGAAACGCTCGAATACCATTACGGCAAGCACCATGCGGCCTACGTCAATAATCTGAACAATCAGATCAAAGGCACGGAATTCGAGAATGCCGCGCTGGAAGACATCATCAAAAAGGCCACCGGCGGCATTTTCAACAATGCGGCGCAAACCTGGAACCATACCTTTTACTGGAACTGCCTGAGCCCGAACGGCGGCGGCCAACCGTCCGGCAAGCTGGCCGACGCGATCAGCAAGAAGTTCGGCTCGTTCGACGAATTCAAGAAACAGTTCAGCGCCGCGGCCGGCGGCACGTTCGGCTCGGGCTGGGCGTGGCTGGTGAAAAATGCCGACGGCTCGCTGGCGATCGAAAGCACCAGCAATGCCGGCAACCCGCTGACGTCGGGCAAGGCGCCGCTGCTCACCTGCGACGTGTGGGAACATGCCTATTACATCGATTACCGCAACAAGCGTCCGGACTACGTGGCCGCATTCTGGAACATCGTGAACTGGGATTTCGCGGCAAAAAATCTCGGCTGAATTTCGCGTATTCCCAAAAAGCTCCCTGCCGGCCGCGCAGGGAGCTTTTTGTTTGTACGGCGGCGCGCGTGTAATCTCACGGAATCGCAAATGGCGACTGTTCGATGAGCCACTACACTTTCGACTGGATCGTCGGGATCGGCATCGTGCTGATCCATACCGCCGGCCTGATCGCGGCGGTGCATGCAGCACTGACCGCGCGTACTTCTCAGGGCGCGATCGCGTGGGCCGTGTCGCTGGCGTTCATGCCGTACCTGGCGCTGATTCCGTACCTGATATTCGGCCGCAGCAAGTTCGCCGGCTACGTCGACGCGCACCGCACGAAGAATCGCCAGCTGCGCAAGATCACCAGCCACATCGACTGGAGCAAGGCGATGTCGGTCGGCATCGCGGCGGCCGATGATGCGGTGCGCGCCGACATCGACACGCTGGCCCACCTCACGCATGCCGCGGTCACCGGCGGCAACGACGTGCGTCTGCTGATCAACGGCGATCAGGCGTTCTCGTCCATCCTGGCCGCAATCACCGCAGCCCGGAAATACGTCATCGTGCAGTTCTTCATCGTCAGCGACGACGGTCTCGGACGGCGGCTGAAAGACTGCCTGCTGGCCAAGGCCGCGCAGGGCGTGCCGGTGTATTTCCTGTTCGACGGCATCGGCAGCCATGCATTGCCGCCCGAATACGTAGACGAACTTCGTGCGGCCGGCGTCGAAGCGCACAAATTCGTTACACGGCGGCGCTGGATCAGCCGCTTCCTGCTCAATTTCCGCAACCATCGCAAGATTGTCGTCGTCGATGGTGAAGCCGCATTCGTCGGCGGGCTCAACGTCGGCGACGAATACCTCGGGCTGCGGCCGCCGCTGAGCCCGTGGCGCGATACGCACATCGAGGTCAGGGGGCCGGCGGTCACCGGCATCCAGCTGGCGTTCATTGAAGACTGGTACTGGGTCACCCATGCGGTTCCTGATCTGGACTGGGATCCGGCACTGTCCGACAGCGACATGCACTGCCAGGTGGTGCCCAGCGGCCCCGCCGACGAGCTGGAAACCTGTGCGCTGTTCTTCGTGCAGGCGATCAATTCGGCACGCACGCGGGTGTGGATCACGACGCCTTACTTCGTTCCGGACGAGGCGGTGTTCGTCGCGCTCAAGCTGGCGGCGCTGCGCGGTGTCGACGTGCGCCTGCTGATTCCGAGCCGTCCGGACCACTTCATCGTCTATCAGGCGTCATCGTTCTACGCGCACGAGGCGGTGTGTTCCGGCATCAAGGTGTATCGCTACAAGCCCGGTTTTCTGCACCAGAAGGTGATCCTGATCGACGGCGAGGCAGCCGCAGTGGGCAGCGCCAATCTCGACAATCGTTCGTTCCGGCTCAACTTCGAGATCACGGTGCTGACGCTGGACCGTCGCTTCGCAGCGGCGGCCGAAGCGATGCTGCTGCATGATTTTTCGCAATCCAAGGTGGTGCGCCGCGCCGAATACGAAAAGGCGTCGTTCCCGCGCCGCGGGATCATGCGCCTGGCGCGGTTGTTCGCGCCGATTCTGTGAATCGCGGCGGCGGCCACGACTGCCGGCGTTCGACCGGAAATGTTAAACTCCCGGCAGGGGAAGGGCAGCTTCAGCAAGCCGTCAGTAGCGATTGTTTGCCGTTCATGTGCAGATATTGAGCCGCCATTTCCTTCTGCTGCCACATACCGCCCGGCCGGGCGGCGGGCCTTTTTTTCATCGCGTGTTTCGCATATTGATGCTGGCGCTCGCGTTCGGCATGGCGCTGCCGGCGATGGCGGCTGCAACGCAATCGACCACGATCCGCGTCGATGCCCCCGGCGCGCTGCGCAAGCTGTTGCAGTCGTATCTGTCGATCTGGCAGTATCAGCACAAGGAAACGACCGCCGGCCAGCGTGCCGGCATCGTGCGCGCAGCCAAACGTGAAATACCGGACCTGCTGGCGACGCAGGGCTATTTCTCGCCGCAGGTTGCGGCTGACATCCAGTCGTCCGCGGCGGGCGAAACGGTCGTCATTACAGTGAAGCCGGGGCCGCGCACGCACGTCGCAGCGGTGACGCTGAATTTCAAGGGCGATATCGTGGGCAGCGATTCGCAGCGCGCCGCGCGCCGCGCCAGGCTACGTTCGCACTGGCCGCTCAAGGTCGGGGCACCGTTCACGCAGGACGACTGGAGCCACGCGAAGCAGGCGCTGCTGCAGGCGCTGTCGGGCGAAGACTATGCAGCGGCATCGATTGCCGACAGCCGCGCCGAAATCGATCCGGCGCACGCCACCGCCAGACTCTCGGTCACCTACGACAGCGGTCCGCCGTTCACACTCGATCATCTGGAAATTTCCGGACTCAAGCGCTATCCGTCCGGTTTGATCACCGAACTCAATCCGATCAAGCCCGGCAGCCGCTACAGCGAAAAACAGTTGCTGGAACTGCAGCGAAAATTGCAGGATCTACCGTATTTTTCGTCGGTGATCGTCGACATCAAGCGCGATCCCGCGCATCACACCGACGTTCCGGTGCAGGTGCGCGTGAGCGAAGCGAAATCGAAGCACGTCGGATTCGGCACCGGCTACAGCACCAACTACGGCGTACGCGGCGAGTTCAATTATCGTGACAACAATCTGCTCGACCGCGGCTGGATGCTTTCCAGCGGACTGCACCTGGACCAGAAGCGGCAGATCGGTTTCGGCGAAGTGTATCTGCCGCCGACCGGGCGCGGCTTCCAGGACAGCTTCGGCGCGCTCGGCGAGCATACCGACATCGAGGGGCTGCGCACCGATCGCGGTGCCGTCGGCGTGGCGCGCACGCGCAAGCGCGGCCGCGTCGATGCGCGGCTCGAACTCAAGTTCCAGCGCGAGCGCCAGGAGGTGAGCGGCATCCCGACGCAGTTCGTCAACGCATTGACGCTGGACTATCTGTGGAGCTGGAAAAATGTCGACAATCCGCTCAATCCGCGGCGTGGCCAGGTGCTGACGCTCGAGGTCGGCGGCGGCTCGAAGGCATTGCTGTCCACTCAGAATTTCGTGCGCAGCTACGGCCGCTACCAGCAGTATTTCCCGGTCGGCCGCAGCGACGTGCTGATCGGGCGCGCCGAGCTCGGCTACACCGCGGCACCGTCGCGTGATGGCATTCCGCAGGAATTCCTGTTTCGCGCCGGCGGCACCGGCTCGGTGCGCGGCTACGATTATCAGAGCCTCGGCGTCGACGAAAATGGCGCCGTCGTCGGCGGACGTTACCTGGTGACGGCAAGCGCCGAGTACGTGCACTGGCTCACCGGCAAGTGGGGCATCGCGACGTTCTACGATATCGGCGACGCCGCCGATTCGCGCGCCACTTTCCAGTGGCACGCCGGCTACGGCGTCGGTGCACGCTGGAAAAGTCCCGCGGGGCCGCTCGCAATCGATCTCGCGTACGGTCAGCAGGAACGCCAGTTTCGCATTCACTTCGCGGTAGCGGCGGTGTTCTGACATGGTGTCGCGAATCCAGCGTAGCGCCGGACCCGGACCGAAACGGCGACGTCGGCACGTGTTCGCGCGGACGATTATCGTACTGTTCGTTCTGTTCTGCGGCGCATTGTGGTGGCTGGGTGCTACGCAATCGGGGCTGACTGCCAGCGCGCGAGCGATCGCGTGGGCGAGCAACGGCTGCGTTGCATTGAGTAATCCGCGCGGCACCCTTGCAGGGCGGTTTGAAGCGGATTCGCTGCGGCTTTCCACCGCACGCATGCAGCTTGCCGCGCATTCACTCACCGTCGACTGGTCACCGGCCGCGCTGCTGCGCGGCGTGCTCGATGTCCGTCTGATTCGAGCCGCCGACGTCACGCTGGCGAAAGCGCCGTCGAGCGAACCCTCGAAACTGCCGCTCACACTCGGATTGCCGCTTGCGGTTGCAATCCGGAATTTCGACGTCGGCCGTCTTGCGATCAGCGAGCTGCCGCCGACCGCCGCCGCGCCCATCGAATTGCATGACGTTCACGTGCAGGCGGGTACCGACGGACGGATCTATCGCATCACGCAACTGCGATTTGCGACCCGCTGGGGAACGTTCGATGCGCATGGCACGATCGGCGCCGGTGCGCCGTTCGCCGTTGACGCCGCCGCGACCGCTGGCGGTGAATATGAAGAAATTCCGTACCATGCCACGCTGCGCGCAGGCGGCACGCTGCAGGCGGTGGCACTGGTGCTGCAGGCTGAAGCGAAACAGGCGGCGCTTCATGCTGCGATCAATGTCGCGCCATTTGATGCGAACCTGCTCAAGCAGGCGAAAATCACGCTCGACGGCGCCGATCCGGCCGCGTTCGTCGCCGGCGCACCGCATGCGGCGGTGCATCTGTCGGCCGACCTCGAAGCACATGGCGGGGCGCTTGCCGGACCGATCGAACTTGCGAACGCCGAACCCGGTGCGCTCGACCGCAACCGCCTGCCGCTGCGCATGTTGCGCGGACAGTTTGGCTGGAACGGCGCGCGCGCCACGCTTTCGGATATCGATGCCGCATTTGCCGGTGGAACGGCGCAGGGCAATGCCGCGCTGGAACGGGGCCGGATGGCGCTCGATCTGGCCGTGCATGACGTCGATCTTGCGGCGGCGCTGACGACACTCAAGCCGACGCATCTCACCGGCACCGTGCGGGTAACTGCAAACGGCGGCACGCAGCAGATTGACGCTGATCTGCGCGATACCCGCTTCACGGTTGCACTGAACGCGCAAAAGCAGGGCGATGCGGTGACCGTGACGCGCGCGCAGCTCGCTGCCGGAGGTTCGAAGCTGGACGCTTCCGGTACACTGAATCTGGCGGGCGATCGCAATTTTGCGATGCGCGCGATGCTCGATCATTTCGATCCGGCGGCGTTTGCGAAAGTGTCCGCCGGAAACATCAACGCCGATCTTTCCGCAAACGGAACCCTTGGCGGCGGTGTCGTCGCGAATGCGCGCTTCACGTTGCGCAAATCGTCGATCGGCGGACAGCCGCTGGTAGGGCACGGTGAATTGGCCGCGACCGGCGATCGTCTCGAGCGCAGTCATATTGCGCTCGACCTCGGCGGCAACCGCGTGACGGCCAACGGCGCATTCGGCAAGCCGGGCGACAAGCTCGCCGTCGCGATCGATGCGCGTCACCTCGATGCCGTGGGGCGCGCGCTCGGCATGTCACTCGGCGGAACCGTGCATGGCCAGGCGACCGTCGCCGGCACGCTGGCGCAGCCGTCAGCGATGTTCGATCTGAGCGTGGCGAATATTGCGATGAAAAAGACGCG
>JBDZVW010000215.1:4047-5154 GCA_040255885.1 Betaproteobacteria bacterium | reverse complement strand
AGGATGTCGAGAAGCTTGGAATCCATTCAGGCTCGCTTTCGGAGTTTGTGCAGCAGGATATCACCCAGCCGCGGATCGACTTCGGCATCGACCGGCAGCGTCCAGCAGCGTTCGCTGCAGAATTCGGCGCATTTTACCGCATCTTTCTCGGTCATGACGATCGCGTCGCAGTCGGAAAAATGGAGGTCGGCGGGCTGGTACGCATGATGATCCGGGAACGCGTGTGCGGTGAAAGTCAAACCCAGCCGGGTCAGGTGGCGAAAGAAACGTTGCGGCTCGCCGATCCCCGCCACCGCGTGCAGGCGTTGCCCGATGAACTGCTCGGCGCCGGCCGTACACGCCGGATTCAGCAGATTGCGGAATGTGCGGCCGGCAAGCGTCATCATGATGGATGACGTGCTGCCACCGACATTCTCGGTGCCGGATGCATCCGCGCGGTGAACCACCACCGCATCCACCGCGGCGAGCCGCGTCGGCGGCTCGCGCAACGGTCCAGCCGGAAGCGGGAAACCGTTGCCGAAACCGCGCATCCCGTCGATCACCGCGATTTCGATGTCGCGCCCGAGCCGGTAGTGTTGCAGGCCGTCGTCGCTGAGCATGACGTCGCATTGCGGATGCGCCGCAAGCAGCGCGCGTGCCGCGGCGGTGCGATCGCGGCCGATCCACAGCGGACAGCCGCTGCGCCGCGCCAGCAATACCGGTTCGTCGCCGCAGACGCGCGCATCGCTGTCCGCATTGACCGCCTGCGGCTCTTTCGCCGTTCCGCGATAGCCGCGGCTCACGATGCCGGGCTGAAAGCCGTGCTCACGCAGGAACTGCGCAAGCCACAGCACCAGCGGCGTCTTGCCGGTGCCGCCCGCGGTGATGTTGCCGACCACGATGACCGGAACCGGCAGCCGCGCGACGGCCAGCCAGCGGCGCCGGTAGGCGAGCCGGCGCAACGCCGATACGACAAAAAAAATGGCGCTCAGCGGCAGCAGTGCCACGGTGAGCGGCGTGATGCGCTGCCAGTGCCGTGTCACGCGTCGCTCCGCACGTTCGCTCCGGACGGAATTACTGCGGCGTCGTCTGCGTGGTGAACGTGATGCGGCTGAAGCCGGCGATGCG
>JBDZVW010000215.1:0-3947 GCA_040255885.1 Betaproteobacteria bacterium | reverse complement strand
GTGGTGGTGATCATCAGGAAAATCAGGATCACCAGCAGCACGTCGATCAACGGCACCAGGTTGATCTCGAGGTCTTCGCGCGGGCCGTGCCGAAAATTCATTCACTGCCTCCCGCCGCACTAATCCTGGCGTTCGCCCTGCAGAATCTCGACCAGCTTGGCCGCCTGCATTTCCATTTCGATCAGCAGCGCTTCCGCCTTGCCGCGGAAGTGGCGGTAGAAAATCATGCTGGGGACGGCGACGATGATGCCGAATGCCGTGTTGTAGAGCGCGACCGAAATGCCGTGCGCCAGCATGATCGGATTGCTGCCGGTCGGGCCCTGTGAGCCGAAGATCTCGATCATGCCGACCACCGTGCCGAACAGTCCCAGCAGCGGGCTGATGGTGGCGATCGTTCCGAGCGTCGTAAGAAAACGTTCCAGTTCGCGTGCGGCACTGCGCCCGACGTCCTCGATCGCATCTTTCAGCACTTCGGGCGGACTGCCGAGATTTTTGAGACCGGCCGCGAAAATCTGCCCCAGCGGCGAATGGGCAGAGAGCCGCGCCACCAGCTGCGGCGTGACGCCATTCTTGTGACATTCCGTGATGACTTGTTCCAGCAGCCGCTTCGGCGCAACCAGACCCTGCCGCAGCGACCACAGCCGCTCGACAATGATCGCGAGCGCGATGATGGAGGCAATGACGAGGAGCCAGATCGGCCAGCCGGCGGCTTCGATGATTGCGAACACCCGCTGTCCTTGGTGCTGATTCTGGTTAAAGGCCGCACTTTAGCTTGCGATGCCTGTTTCAGCAAGCGCGCTCCGATTGCATGTATTGGCATGGAAAATGCCCCGCTCCGGCCGTGTAAATTTGTCCACATTTGCTGTGGATAACTTCGTGGATAGTTTGTAAACAGAATCGCTAAGTAGGGCTCCCATATAGAATTTTATTGCTTAGATTAAAAATTGAACTTTAAAATTGTTGTTATTAAACAAATATTTATTTTTTTACCCTCGGATTCATGCGGGTTTGCGGAAGGCTTGACAAACGATCGTCTTTGCTTGTGGATGACCGTGCTTGTTAAAGCACTTTAGGAACCGTAATCAGCTTCATTGAATCGGTTAAAATTTTTTGGATTATCGAGTGAATCGAAATAACGGATAGAATTGTCGCATGCCGAATTTAAATGAGTCCGATCAGTTATTTGCCGTTATCACGGTGGCCGAACTGAATCGCTCGGCGCGGGCGCTGATCGAGCGCAACCTGCCGCTGACGTGGGTCGCCGGAGAAATTTCCAATTTCAGACCCTATCCGTCCGGTCATCTTTATTTCTGTTTGAAGGATGCCGAGGCGCAGGTCGACTGCGTGATGTTCCGCAACCGGGCGCAATTGCTGGGCTGGATGCCGGCCGAAGGCATGCAGGTCGAAGTGCGCGCACTGCCGACGATTTACGAGGCGCGCGGCAAGTTCCAGCTGAACGTCGACGCGATGCGGCGCTCCGGACTGGGCGCGCTCTATGAAGCGTTTGCGCGGCTCAAGGCGAAACTCGATGCGGAAGGGCTGTTCGATGCCGCGCACAAAAAACCGCTGCCACAACTGCCGCGGCAGATCGGAATCGTTACGTCGCCGCAGGCCGCGGCGCTGCGCGACGTGCTGGCCACGCTGCGACGGCGCATGCCGGGATTGCCGGTGGTGATCTATCCGGCGCCGGTGCAGGGTGCGGGCGCCGCACAAAAAATTGCCGACGCGATCCGTGCGGCAGGCGAACGCGCCGAATGCGACGTGCTGATTCTCACCCGCGGCGGTGGCAGCATCGAGGATCTGTGGGCGTTCAATGAAGAAACCGTCGCGCGTGCGATTCATGCCTGTCCGATTCCGGTGGTGAGCGGCGTCGGCCACGAGACCGATTTCACGATTGCCGATTTCGCGGCCGACGTGCGCGCGCCGACACCCACCGCCGCCGCCGAACTGGCGAGCCCGAATCGCGCCGAACTCGCGCAGCGCATCGGGCATGAACGCCGGCGGCTGCAGCGCGCGCTGCAGCGTGCGCAGGAAAACCGGATGCAGCGCCTGGACTATCTGTCACGGCGCATGATCCACCCCGGCGAACGCATCATGCGCCAGTTCGCGCGTTTGCGCGAACTGGCCGGCCGCCTGCGTGCCTGCCCGCCGCGATTACTGGGGGATAGTGAACGCGGCGAGCGTGAGTTGCGCCGGCGGCTTGTGGCCGCCCGTCCGAATGTGAAGCAGATCGACACGCGCTGCCGTGAGCTGGCGCGGCGCCTGACGATCGCCGCCGCGCGTCGCGATGAGACGATGCGCGGCACGCTGCAGCGCCTCGCCGCGAACCTGCACCACCTCAGCCCGCAGCACGTGCTCGATCGCGGCTACAGCATCGTGCGGCGGGAAGCTGGCACCATTGTGCGCGATGCCGGGCAGCTCGCCGCCGGCGATGCGATCGACATTACGTTTTCGCATGGCGGAGCAGCTGCCGCGGTCACGCGAATCAAGAGCAGGGATTAGGGATTTGTGATTGAGGATTGGTAGGGCGTGAGAAGAATCGTGTGCGCGGATGCTTTTACCAATCCCCAATCCCTAATCCCTACGCGCAACTTGCCGCTTCACAAACTCCAGCGCCTGCGTTGCGGCATTGGTATCCAGACAGTCAAAAATCCTCACATCGGCGGTCGAACGCAGCCACGTCAGCTGGCGTTTCGCCAGCTGACGTGTCGCCGCGATACCTTTGTCACGCAGTTCGGCACGGCCGAGCACGCCGTCGAGATAATCCCACGCCTGGCGATAGCCGACACAGCGCATCGCGGGCAGCGACGGGTTCAGCGCGAAGCGCCGGCGCAGCCCCTCCAGTTCTGCCACCAGCCCGGCGTCCAGCATGTGATCGAAACGCACCGCGATGCGCCGGTGCAGTTCGCTGCGGTCGGACGGCGCCAGCGCGACGCGGATCACGCGGTACGGCAGCCCGGTGCTTTTCGGCAGCCGCAGCAATTCGGATAATGGACGGCCTTCGACATAGCACACTTCCAGTGCGCGCTGGATGCGCTGCGCATCATTCGGATCGAGCCGCGCCGCGGTCTCGGGATCGAGCCTGCCGAGTTCCGCATGCAGCGCCGGCCAGCCTTCACGCGCCGCCCGTGCGTCGATCGCGGCGCGGGTGGCGGCATCGGCTTCAGGCAGCGTGCTGAGCCCTTCCGACAGCGCCTTGAAATAGAGCATGGTGCCACCGGCCAGCAATGGAATGCGGCCTTGTGCCGAAATCTTCGCCATGGCTTCCAGTGCATCGGCACGAAAGCGTGCCGCCGAATAACGATCGACCGGGTCGACGATGTCGATCAGGTGATGCGGCGCTTCATTCAACGTGGCGGCATCCGGTTTCGCAGTGCCGATGTCCATGTGGCGGTAAACCTGCGCCGAATCGACGCTGATGATGTCGCATGGCAGATGCCGGACCAATTCCAGCGCCGCCGCCGTCTTGCCGCTGGCGGTGGGGCCCATCAGGAAGATGGCGGGGGGATGCCGGTGAGGAGTGAGGTGTGAGGAGTGAGGCGTAGTCATGCTGTGCCGGTTTGCGGAAGGTTGCGGAAACTGGAGTACGGAATATGCACGATGAAATGCGGGCCGTAAAATGCGGGCCGTAAATCAGATCGTACAGATCGGCAGACGCCGCCTACCACCCGTTCGCCTTCGCGAACCCCCCTCCTTAAAAACAGGAGGGGAAAATACGTCGCGCGGTATGCGGTGCACGAATTTCCCCGCCCTATTGAGGCGGGGAGCCCGCGAAGGCGGGCGGGGGCGGTGGGCGGTGTGTGGAGCAATTGACCAACCTCGGCGAAGGGGTGGTTACGCCTCACTCCTCACTCCTCACTCCTCACTCCTCACTCCTCACTGACCAGCCACCGCCGGCCTACCGTCCCCGCATGAACATCTTGTCCAGATCCGCGACACTGACTTCA
>JBDZVW010000214.1:0-5188 GCA_040255885.1 Betaproteobacteria bacterium | reverse complement strand
TCGGCCTGTGCCGCGAGCTTCATGAAAATGTCCTTGCCGCGCGGATCCTTGAGATCGAGCGCGACGCTCTTCTTGTTGCGGTTGAGCACCGCGAAGCAGTAGGACTCATCGTTGACGAACGGATCGAAGCGGCGCGAGGTGTCGCCACCCGGAAAGCTTTCGATCTTGATCACCTCGGCGCCCATGTCGCCCAGCATCATCGTGCAGTAGGGGCCTGCCATGACCTGGCTGAGATCGAGAACCTTGACACCTTCGAGAGGGAGCGACATGTTGATGGCTTTCGTGATAAAGGTTGGTGGCGCGCCGGCGGCCGCGTAAAGGCATCATTCTAACGTTTGTTGCCGGCGGCCGGTACCCGACAAACGGCGCTACAATGCCGTCTTCATATCCGTCTTCATATTTTCCGGCGAAGGAGTCGATGATGAAGCTCTACGGTTCATTGACCTCACCCTATACCCGCAAGGCGTGCGTGCTGATCATCGAAAAGAGCATCGACTGCGAATTCGTGACGCGCGATCCGCGGGCGGCGGATTCACCGATCCCGCTGATGAATCCGCTGGGCAAGGTGCCGGTGCTCGAGGTCGGGCCGGACAGCTTCCTGTTCGAATCGACGCTGGTGGTGTCCTATCTCGACAATCTCGACGGCAAACCGCTGCTGCCGAAGGACGCCGCCGGCTATTGGCAGTCGCAGTGGTGGCAGGCGCTGGCGCAGGGGCTGATCGACGCCACGGTGGCGCGCCTGCACGAGACACGCCGTCCGGTGGACAAACAGTTGCCGCAGACCATCGAGCGCGAGGAGACGCGCATCATGCGCGCGCTCGGTACTGCGGAACGCGTGCACGGCGACGCGCCGCAGCTGGCCGGCCGCGCGTTCGGCACCGCCGACATCGCACTCGGCGTCGCGTTGCAGTACATCGATTTCCGCTATCCGCACGACTGGCGAAGCCGCCACGCGCGGCTGGCGAAATGGCTCGACGGCGTTGCCCCGCGCAAGTCGTTCGAACAAACGCTGCCACCGGGATACTCGAACGCATAGTTGCGATGCCCGCGCGGTCGCGCAACGGGCGGCCGCCTTCCACCTGTCCAGTATGCGGCGCAGATGGCGCGCTTCGCGTGCCGCCGCTGCTGCTGGCGGTAGAGCGGTGTGCCGTCCGCGCGCTCCGGCCGTGAACGGAAAGGATCGGAAGCCGGTGTTTTCATGGCCCATTCATTTTGACAATTTATGGCTCATTCGAAAGCGCCATCGGCGTGTATCCTGCATCACATGGCAGAGACACAGTACGGTTGATTTCACGGCCACATTGCGCCGGCAACGGAGACGAGTTCATATGGATATCGCCAATCAGAAACACAAGGCGGAAGCCTTTCGCAAGTTGCATGAGCGGCAGCGCGGTTCGCGCATGCTGCTGCTTCCGAATGCGTGGGACGCGATGAGCGCGCGCCTGTTCGAACAGGCTGGATTCGCGGCGATCGCCACCACCAGCGGCGGTGTGTCGTGGGCGCTGGGCTACCCCGACGGCGAACAGGTGCCGCGCGACGAAGTCATCGCCGCGACCGCGCGTATTGCCCGTGTCGTCGACGGCCCGGTGACGGCCGATCTCGAGGCCGGCTTTGGCGATACGCCCGATGCGGTGGCCGAAACGGTGACGCAAGCCATCCGCGCCGGTGTCGTCGGCATCAATCTCGAGGACGGCACGCATCGCACCGATGCGCCATTGCGCGACAGCGACGCGATGGCGGCGCGCATCCGTGCCGCACGCGAAGCGGCGCGGGCCGTCGGCGTACCGATCGTGATCAACGCGCGCACCGATCTCTATCTGCTGCGCATCGGCGGCGAACAGGAACGCTTCGATGAAGCCATTCGCCGGGCACGAATCTATCTCGACAGCGGCGCCGACTGCTTTTTTCCGATCGGCCTCACCGACGCGCAAGCCATTGCGGCGTTGGTGAAAGCACTGGACGCACCGGTCAATATCGCGCTGATGCACGATGCGCCCGCCGTAGCGGAACTCGAACGGCTTGGCGTCGCACGCGCGAGCACTGCCATCGGTCCGGTATGCGCGGTGATGGGACTGGTGCAGCAGGCGGCTGCGCAGCTGTACGAAACGGGCCGCTTCGATTCGCCGGTGACGCCGTTTACGCACCCCGATGCCCAGGCGCTTTTTGCCAGGGCGTGACCGATCAACCACCATCATTCATTCGACAGGAGCAAGACGTGGAACGACGCATCAATTTCGGCGCGGTGGCTCCGGACAGCATCTCGGCGCCGCTCGGATTGGAGAAATGCGTCCTTTCCGGGAGTCGCAGATGAAGCACAAAATATTCGTCGCCGGCGCGGCGGGTGCGATCGGCCGCCGGCTGGTGCCGCTGCTGGTCCGCAGTGGATTCGTTGTCACCGGTACCACGCGTTCGCCGGAGAAGGCGGAATGGCTGAAGGCGGCGGGCGTGGCGCCGGTCATCGTCGACGTTTTCGACGCTGGTGCGCTGGCGGCGGCGGTTGCGGGCGCACGGCCCGACGTCGTGATTCATCAGCTCACGGATCTGCCACCCGGTCTTGATCCGGGCCGGATGAAGGAAGCGTCGCAGCGCAACGCGCGCATCCGCCGTGAAGGCACGCGCAATCTGGTCGCGGCGGCGCTGGCCGCGGACGCGCGACGATTCATTGCGCAAAGCATCGCCTGGGTCTACGCGCCGGGGCGCACGCCGCACGTCGAGGACGATCCTCTGGATCTCGACGCCGCCGCGCCGCGTTCGGTCACGGTTCAGGGCATTGCCGCGCTGGAAGGCGCGGTGCTTGGCGCAGCGAAGCTGGAAGGGATCGTGCTGCGCTACGGCCGGCTTTATGGTCCGGGAACGGGAGCACCTGCCGCGACCGACCCGACGCTCTCCGTTCACGTCGACGCGGCCGCCCGCGCCGCACTGCTCGCGATCGAGAGCGGCCGGCGCGGCGCCTACAACATTGCCGAAATGGACGCGGCGGCCAGCTGCGAGAAGGCGCGGCAGGAACTGGGCTGGGATGCCTCGTTTCGCCTCGATGAAGCGTCGCCGCCGCGCGCTGCGTAGCGCGCGTACGGAGCGGTGTAACGACGGCTTTCGGCCTGCGCCTTTTCCCCGCCCGGTTGCGTTGCCGGCTGCGAGCGGCGCTCCTGCGTGAGCGAAAAACGGCTGCAACGCCGTCCGCCGCCCATTGAAATCCGGTCTCGGGTTGGCACGCGCGGCGCTTTTCCGGTAACGTATGCAATTGTATTGCCGGGGGCTGTCAGACTGCTGGTGACTTCGCGGCATGTCCGTATCCGAGTTGTTGATGAGCGATCCCATGCCGGAGTCTGACCCTCATAGCGAGTTGCGCGACGCGCTGCGCGGACTGTGTTCGTGTTTCACCGGCGAGTACTGGCGCGCAATCGATGAGGAGCGTGCCTACCCCGAAGCCTTCGTCAAGGCGCTGACCGATGCCGGCTGGCTCGGCGCGCTGATCCCGGAAGAATACGGCGGCTCTGGTCTGGGCGTGACTGAAGCGTCGATCATTCTCGAAGAAATCAACCGTTCCGGCGGCAACTCCGGCGTGTGCCATGCGCAGATGTACACGATGGGCACGGTGCTGCGCCATGGTTCGGCCGAGCAGAAGCAGAAGTACCTGCCCGGCATCGCCCGCGGCGAGCTGCGCCTGCAGTCGTTCGGCGTCACCGAGCCGACCACCGGCACCGATACCACGAAGCTCAAGACCACCGCGGTGCGCGACGGCGACCGCTACATCGTGAACGGCCAGAAGGTATGGATTTCACGCGTGCCGTATTCCGACCTGATGCTGCTGCTGGCGCGCACCACGCCGCTCGATCAGGTGAAGCGCAAGGCGGACGGCCTGTCGGTGTTTATCGTCGATCTGCGCACGGCGGTCGGCAACGGGCTGACGGTGAAGCCGATCCGCAACATGGTCAATCATCAGACCAACGAGCTGTTTTTCGACAATCTCGAAGTGCCGGCGGAAAATCTGATCGGTGAGGAAGGCAAAGGCTTTCGTTACATTCTCGACGGCATGAATGCCGAGCGCATCCTGATTGCGGCGGAATGCATCGGCGACGGCTATTGGTTTACCGAGAAGGCGTCGAACTATGCCAAGGAGCGCGTTGTGTTCGACCGGCCAATCGGCAAAAATCAGGGCATCCAGTTCCCGATTGCGCGTGCTTACGTCAACGTCGAGGCCGCGAACCTGATGCGCTTCAAGGCCGCGGCGCTGTTCGACGCGCGCCAGCCGTGCGGCGCCGAAGCCAACATGGCGAAGCTGCTCGCGGCCGACGCATCATGGGAAGCGGCGAACGCCGCGCTGCAGACCCACGGCGGCTTCGGCTTCGCCGCCGAATACGACATCGAGCGCAAGTTCCGCGAAACTCGCCTCTACCAGGTGGCGCCGATTTCGACCAATATGATTTTGTCGTACATCGGCGAACATGTGCTGGGGATGCCGAGGTCTTTTTGAAGCGTGAGGAGTGAGGTGTGAGGAGCAGAAGCGGCGTAGCCTGTACTTTAGATCCCTGCCTGCACCAAGACCATGTCATTTGTTGTGCGCATGGCGGTTCGCCGAGGCGCGGTTGATTGACTCCTCACCCCTTACACCTCACTCCTCACGCTTCACCAAATATGCGCCCACTTGATGACATCACCGTAGTTTCGCTCGAGCAGGCGGTTGCTGCGCCGTTCGCGACGCGCCAGCTGGCGGACCTCGGCGCGCGCGTGATCAAGATCGAGCGGCCGGGTGCCGGCGATTTCGCGCGCGGCTACGATCGCACGGTGCATGGGCAGTCGTCGCACTTCGTGTGGCTCAATCGCGGCAAGGAGAGCCTGACGCTCGATCTTAAGCACGCGCGCGCTGCTGGCATCATCGCGCGACTGGCCGCGAAGGCCGACGTGTTCATCCAGAATCTCGCGCCGGGTGCCGCGGAACGATTGGGTCTCGGCGCCGACGCGTTGCTGGCACGTTATCCGCGTCTCGTCGTCTGCGACGTCTCCGGTTACGGCGACAGCGGTCCGTACCGCGACAAGAAGGCCTACGATCTGCTGGTGCAGAGCGAAGCCGGCGTGCTGTCGGTCACAGGCACCGCCGACACGCCGTCCAAGGTGGGCCTGTCGGTCGTCGACATCGCGGCCGGCATGTACGCGTATTCCGGAATACTGGCGGCGCTGCTGCAGCGGG
>JBDZVW010000213.1:0-5199 GCA_040255885.1 Betaproteobacteria bacterium | reverse complement strand
CCCTGCTCGGTGACGCGGATCATGCCGTTGTTGCTGCCGTGCGGCTGCGCCAGCACCGCATCGTAGCTGGGGCCGCCGCCGCGGCCGACGGTGCCGCCGCGTCCGTGGAAGAAACGCAGCCGCACGCCATGATCGGCGAACACCCGCGTCAACGCTTCCTCGGCGCAATAGAGTTCCCAGTTCGAGGTGACGTAGCCGCCATCCTTGTTGCTGTCGGAGTAGCCGAGCATCACTTCCTGCAGATCGCCGCGCTCGGCCAGCAACTGGCGATAAAACGGGATGCGGAACAGACGGTCCATCACGGCCGCCGACTGGCGCAGCGCCGGGATGGTCTCGAACAACGGCACCAGGTTCATCGCCAGCCGCGGCGTGCCGGCCGGCCGCAGCAGCCCCGCTTCGCGCAACAGCAGTGCGATCTCCAGCAGGTCGCTCGCGCCGTCGGCCATCGACACGACATAGTTCGGCAATGCGCGCGCGCCGAAACGCTGATGAATCGCGCGCGCGGTATCGAGTATCGCCAGTTCCTTCACCGTCGGCTCATCGTAGTCGACGTACGGCGAGCGCAGCAGGCGTGCGCTGCCGAGCTCGTGCAGCAGAAACTCGATCTTCGCGTCCTCGTCGAGTTCCGCGTAACGCACGTCACCGCCGCTGCGCGTGACAAGTTCCGCCACCAGCCGCTCATGGACCGCGCTGTGCTGGCGCAGATCGACGGACGCCAGATGAAAGCCGAACACTTCGGCGGCACGCCGCAATTCGCGCAGCCGGCCGTCGGCAATGCGCGCGCCGTTGTGATCGCGCAGCGACCGGTCCAGCACGTCGAGCTCGGCGACGAACTCCTCGCTGCCACGGTACGGCTGCGCGTCGGCGCCCGCCGGCATGTGTTGTCCATTGTGAAATCCAAGGGCCGCATGGGTCGCGGCCAGGCGCGCATGGATGCCGATCAGCGCGCGCCGGTACGGTTCGTCGCGACGATGCTCCGATACCTCGCCGGCCGCCTGTGCCAGCGCTTCGAGCTCCGGTCCGACCGTGATGCGGCGCGTCGACATGCTCATTTCGAGTCCGAGGTGACGCACCTCGTCAAAATAGTGCTCGAACGCCAGCGCCGACTGCCGCTCGATCGCATAGCGCAGCACGTCGGCCGAGACGTTCGGATTGCCGTCGCGGTCGCCGCCGATCCAGCTGCCCATGCGCAGGATCGTGGACACGCGGCCGGCATCCGGATAATGCGCGGCGATCTTCCGCTCCACACGCGCATGAAGCCGCGGGATTTCACGCAAAAACGTGTAGCGATAGTAGGATAGCCCGTTCTCGACTTCATCGTGCACCGCCAGACGCACCGCCCGCAGCATTCTCGTCTGCCACAAGGTGAGCACCAGCTGCCGCAGGTGCGCGTCGCTTTCGATCAATTCTTCGGGCGTCAGCTGCATGCTGTCGCGCCGCGCCAGTTCGCGCGCGATCTGCATCTGCGAGTCGAGCACGCTCTTGCGCTGCACCTCGGTCGGATGCGCGGTCAGCACCGGCATGATCAGCGCGCCGTCGATGAACCGCATCAGCTCGGCCTGCGACACCCCGGCCGCCCTGATCCGTTCCAGCGCACGGCCGACGCTGCCGGCCTGCGGCGGCGAGCCGACCAGCGCGTGCACGCGGCGGCGGCGGTTGTGATGCTGGTCCTCGGCAATGTTGCTGAGCTGCGAAAAATAGGCGAACGCGCGCACCACCGACATCACCGCACCCGGCTCCAGCGCCGCCAGCGCCGTGCCCAGCTCGGCTCCCACCTCCGGCAACTGCTCGCGCCGGAACGCGATCGCGGTGCGGCGGATGCGCTCGACCAGATCGAACGTCCGATCACCCTCCTGTTCGCGCAGCGTGTCGCCCAGCAGGCGGCCGAGCAGGCGGATGTCCTCGCGCAGCGGCGCGTCCTTTTCCGCGGCCGCCGCGGGGGAATGCGGTTTCGTGTTTTCTTGCAGTGTCGTCATCAGTTCTGTTTCCACGCCAGCGGCAAAGCCATCCGAAGATAGTATGCCATCGATATCAATGTCAATGCCGTGGCGATGTAAATCAGCCACGACCCGACTGCCGCGGTAGCGAAAGAACCGATCGGATCATAATAAAGCAGCAGCGGTATGGCGACCATTTGCGACGCCGTCTTCAGCTTGCCGATGAACGAGACGGCGACGCTTTTCGATTCCCCGATCCGCGCCATCCACTCACGCAGCGCCGAAATCGTGATCTCGCGGCCGATGATGATCAGTGCAACGAACGCGTCAATGCGCGACAACTGCACCAGGATGATCAGCGCCGCGGCGACCATCAGCTTGTCGGCGACCGGATCGAGGAATGCACCGAACGCCGAGGTCTGGTTGAGGCGGCGTGCCAGCCAGCCGTCGAGCCAGTCGGTGACAGCGGCGAGCAGAAAAATGAGGGTGGCGACGAGGTTCTGGTCCGACAGCGGCACCCAGCTCTTTTCGAAATAGAATACACCGACGAACAGCGGGATCAGGACGATCCGCAGCCAAGTCAGTGAGTTCGGCAGATTGAACAGCACGCGGCACCATCAAGCGGCGAATCCGACCGCTGCGGCCGTGCTGTCGTATGAAAGTGCCATGGTGCTCCCTCAATGCAGTTCGCGATAAATACGTTCGGCAAGTTCGTGTGAAATACCATCAACCTGCGCCAGCTCGTCGATGCTCGCCGACAGCACGCCGCGCAGCCCGCCGAAGCGGGTCAGCAGCCGCTGGCGGCGCTTGGCGCCAACGCCGCTGACATCCTCCAGCGACGAATGCGTGCGCGCCTTGCCGCGGCGCGCGCGATGGCCCTGGATCGCGAAGCGGTGCGCTTCGTCCCGTATCTGCTGAATCAGGTGCAGGCCGGCATGGTCGGGTGGCAGCCGCAGCGGCTGCTCATGGTCCGGACGCAGCAGTTGCTCCAGTCCCGGCTTGCGTTCCTCTCCCTTCGCAATCGCGACCAGCGCCACGTCGTTCAACCCGATTTCGTTGAACACCTCGACGGCGACATTGAGCTGCCCGCGACCGCCGTCGATCATCACCAGATCCGGCATTTTACCTTCGCCGGCAACGATCTTGCGATAACGCCGCGTCAGCACCTCGCGCATCGCACCGTAATCGTCACCGGGCTCGATATCGCTGATGTTGTAACGGCGGTACTCGGCGTTGCGCAGCGCCGCGTTATCATACACGACGCACGACGCGACGGTGGCCTCGCCCATCGTATGGCTGATGTCGAAGC
The DNA here is from genome assembly GCA_040255885.1 of Betaproteobacteria bacterium. Taxonomy (GTDB): domain Bacteria; phylum Pseudomonadota; class Gammaproteobacteria; order Burkholderiales; family JBDZVW01; genus JBDZVW01. The sequence continues at coordinate 1,953 of JBDZVW010000213.1, read as the reverse complement.
ACTCGATGCGGCTGACCGTGTCCGGCAATCCCAGCGCCTGCTGCAGCGCCGTGATCCGTGCTTCCTGTGTCGCCTGCAGTCCCAGCTGGTGGCTGGCGCCCAGCGCCGCATTGCGGTCGGCCATCGTCAGCCAGGCGCGCCGTTCGCCGACCGGGCGCGTGGCGATATGGACCTTGTGTCCGGACTGGCTGCTCAACAGCGCTTCGAGCGCCGGCACGTGCAGCCCGACGCCGCACACGATCAATGGCGGCGCGCTACGCTCCAGGTAGTGCTGCATCAGGAACGCCTCGACCACGCTTTCCGGCCCCGACTCGTCGGCGTTGCGCGGGAAAAAATTCTTGTCGCCGAGATGGCGGCCACCGCGCACCATCACCAGATTGACGCAGGCAATGCCGGACTCCACCGCGCAGCCGACGACGTCCATGTCGAGATCCGATTCGCGGTCGACGAACTGCTTTTCGCGCACCTTGCGCAGCGCCGTCACCTGGTCACGATACAGCGCCGCGTCCTCATAGGCGGTCGCGGCGGCGGCGGCGTTCATGTGCGCGATCAGGCGTTCGATCACTTCATCGTCCTTGCCCTGCAGAAACAGCTCGGCCGCACGGACTTCCTCGGCATAGGCGGCGTTGCTGATCAAGCCGACACACGGCGCGCTGCAGCGCCGGATCTGATACAGCAGACAGGGACGCGAACGGTTCGCGAACACGCTGTCCTCGCAGGTGCGCAGCCGGAACACCTTCTGCAGCAACTGGATGCTTTCGCGCACCGCGCCTGCGCTCGGAAACGGCCCGAAATAGTGATGGCGCTTGTCGACGCCGCCGCGATAGAACCCGAGACGCGGATAGCGATGCTGGGACAGCACCAGATACGGATACGATTTATCGTCCCGGAACAGTATGTTGTAGCGCGGAGCTAAACTTTTTATGAGGTTGTTTTCAAGCAGCAGCGCCTCCGCTTCGGAACGCGTCACGGTAACCTCGATGCGCACGATCTGCGACACCATCAGCCGGATACGCGGCGACAGTCCGGATGGCCGCTGAAAATACGACGACACACGTTTCCTGAGATCGATCGCCTTGCCGACGTAGAGCGCCTGCCCGGCCGCTCCGATCATGCGGTAAACGCCGGGCAAGTGAGGGATGCCCGCCAGGGTTTCCTCAACGTTGAAAGCGGTGGTCTCGAGGTCGGAGCTCAATCTTCGGCGGCAGGGCTGCGAAGTCCGGCGATGGTTTCGAAAACGGCGAAAAAGGCTTCGCGCGTCAGGCGTCTGGTCTGCGTATTATAACGGCTGCAGTGATAGCTATCATGCAGCACGATGCCCTGCGGCAGATGGTGCACGGCGCCGTGTGCGAACGGATGATCGCGCAGCTTCAGCACTAGCGCTGCCAGCACCGCCTGATGCGCGATGCGGCCCAGCGCGAGGATGGAACCGTGCGCCGGCAATGCCGCGATCTCGCTCCGCAGATAGCCGTTACAACTACGGACTTCTGCAGGCAGCGGCTTGTTCTGCGGCGGCAGGCATTTGACGGCATTGGTAATGCGGCAGCCGGTCAGCTCGAGGCCGTCGGCGGGATCCGTCGCCGCGGCCTGATTGGCAAAGCCGAAGCGGTGCAGCGCCTCATACAGCAGAATGCCGGCATAGTCGCCGGTGAACGGCCGCCCGGTACGATTCGCGCCGTGCATGCCGGGCGCGAGACCGACGATCAGCAGCCGCGCATCAGGATCACCGAACGGCGGCACCGGCGCCGCATGGTAGCCGGGATGGCCGGCGCGCACCGCATCGAGATGATGCGCCAGGCGCTCGCAGCGCCGGCAGCATGCCGAATACCAGCCTTGCGGAATCGAAGAATCCGGGGGGAACATGTAGTAGAATCGACGCTTTTCTTCAAAAACAGAGTTTCGACATGGCAAAAGTTCTCGCGACGGAAATCCGCGCCGGCAATCTGATCGAAT
>JBDZVW010000212.1:0-5207 GCA_040255885.1 Betaproteobacteria bacterium | reverse complement strand
TTTTTTAAGCGGGTTTGGACCGAGCGCTACGCAAAGCCGCCGCGGCGGCATGCACCCGAGGACTAAAAAGCCAGAGGGGATAGGTTGAGGCGCAAGGTTGCGCGCCTCACTTGAACCCGCTTTTTCAGTCCGGAGGAAACATGACCGCCCTCGCCCTGGCCCTCGTTCTGGCGGCCGCCGGCATCCATGCCACATGGAATTTTCTGCTCAAGCGCTCCGGCGGCGGCACGGTTTTCATCTGGCTCTTCGCCACGCTCGCCGCAATCGTCTACGCGCCGCTCGCTTTTGCAATCCTGTGGTGGAAGCAGCCGCACATCGGCTGGGCGGTGATCGCGCTGATGGCCGCCACCGCCGCCTTTCACACTGCCTACTATCTGCTGCTCGACCGCGGCTACCGCAGCGGCGATCTGTCGCTGGTTTATCCGCTCGCGCGCGGCTCGGGACCACTGATCACCGTACTGTGCGCGATCGTACTGCTGGGCGAACGCCCATCGGGACTGGCGGTGGCAGGGGCGCTGCTGATCGCATGCGGCGCCGTCGCACTCACCGGAAACCTGCGCGCGTTGCGCGAAGCGGGCCATCGTCGCGCCGCCGGATTCGCAGTGCTGACCGGCTGCATGATCGCGGGCTATACGCTGGTCGACAAATCCGCTGTCAGCCTGTTCCTGGTGCCGCCCATCCTGCAGGACTGGGCGGGCAACATGGGACGCGTAGTGCTGATGACGCCGATGGCACTCAAACGCAGGTCCGACATCATGCCGGTATGGCGCCAAAAGAAGCGATTCATTATCGCGATCGCGATACTGTGCCCCTTGTCCTACATCCTGGTGCTGACCGCGATGGTATTCACGCCCGTCAGCTACGTCGCGCCGGCGCGCGAGATCAGCATCCTGATCGGTGCCATCCTCGGCACACAGCTGCTGGCCGAAGGCCACACACGGCAGCGGCTGACCGCGGCCGGGGCAATGGTGCTGGGTGTGATCGCGATCGCCATTGGATGATCCCGCCCCTGGAACGGCAATACGTCGCCGGAGCGTTTGAGTGGGCCAGCCCGGCACCGCGTTTTCGTATATGATTACGGCCGGACGGTTGCGATGAAGCCCAGACTGACCTACACCGAGATATTCCGACCCTGCGACATGCAGCAGGTGATCATGATCAAGATGGCACTGGAGCGCGAGGGCATCCGCTATTTCATCGCCAATGAGAATCTGAACAGCCTGCTGCCTCCGATCGGTTTTGCCGGATTCATCGACATGCAGTTGATGGTCGAAAGCGGAAGAACCGAGGAGTCGCTCCAGATTCTGCGCAATGAGCTCAATCTGATTCCGCGCTGAAGCCGCCGGCGCTTGCCGCGCGGAAAAAAGCAGCCGCAAAAACCGTCAGAAGCCTGAACCGGAACCCCAATCCCAGATCTGCCACCACGAATAATGCCTGCCGAAGCCGTCGGCCAGGTACTTCGTGTGCGGAAAGTTCTTCATCAGCACGCGCTTGGTGTCGTCGGCCAGCTTGGTCATGTGCAGCGCCTGGTAGGCACGCACCGCCACCGCCAGCCCCTCTTCGTTGGCCGGCGCCTGCGGGTAGGTCTTGAGCGAGTATTGCACACGGTTCACCGCGGCCACGTAAGCGCCGCGCTTGTAGTAGTAAACCGCCACGTCGACTTCGTGTTGCGCCAGCGCATTAAGCAAATACTTCATGCGCAGCGTCGCATCCGGTGTATAGCGGCTGTTCGGAAAACGCGTAACCAGTTCCTTGAACGCATCGAACGCCTCGCGCGACGCCTTGGGGTCGCGCGCCGACATCTTCTGCCCGCTCAGTGATCCGAGGATGCCGAGGTTGTCGTTGAAATTGATCACCCCTTTCAGATAATACGCATAGTCGACGTTCGGGTGATTCGGGTGCTGCTTGATGAAGCGCTCGCAGGCGGCAACCGCCTGCTCCGGTTCCTCAAACTTGTAATAGGCGTAGGCGATTTCGAGCTGCCCCTGCTGCGCGAAGCGGCCGTACGGGTAGCGCCCCTCCAGCTTCTGATAATATTTGATGGCCTGATCGTAGTTGCCATCGTGGAGCTGGCTGCGCGCCTCGGAATAAAGCTTCTGCGCGGACCAGCCCTTGGTTTCGTCGATTTTGCCAGGGAGCAGACTGCAGGCAGCAAGCGACAGCGCCAACAGAATCGTCAGAATGTTTTTCATGCAGATGCCTGCCCAAAAATTAAGCGTCGATTATAACGCAAGCGCCGATGCGACCAAGCCGATCGAGCTGCAAATTTCGCCCGATTACGCCGGGCAGCGGCTGGACCAGGCATTGTCGCAGCTGCTGCCGAGCTATTCCCGCAACCGCCTGCAGCAATGGATTCGCGACCGTCACGTCACGGTCGACGGCGACCCGGCGCCGCCGCGACTGAAGCTGCGGGGCGGCGAAGCCGTCCGCATCGCGCCGCAGGCAGCGCCCGAAGCGCTCGAGTTCGCGCCGGAAGCGCTGCCGCTGACAATTCTTTACGAGGACGAATCCATCCTGATCGTCGACAAACCGGCGGGCCTGGTGGTTCATCCGGGCAGCGGCAACTGGCACGGAACGCTGCTGAACGCGCTGCTCGCGCACGCCGCGGCGCTGGCTCAGGTGCCGCGTGCCGGCATCGTGCACCGGCTCGACAAGGACACCAGCGGCGTGCTGGCGGTGGCAAAAACGCTGACCGCGCAAACCAGCCTCGTCCGGCAACTCCAGGCACGCACCGTACATCGAGAATATCTTGCCGTCGCGCGCGGCAGCATCACGCGCGGCGGCACGGTGGACGCGCCGATCGGCCGCCACCGCACGCAGCGCACGCGCATGGCGGTGGTCGCCGGAGGCCGGGCCGCAGTCACGCATTACGCCGTCGTCGCGCACAATGCGCGGGCGACATTGCTGCGCTGCCGGCTCGAAACCGGCCGCACCCACCAGATCCGAGTGCATCTGCAATCAATCGGCCATCCGCTGGTCGGCGACCCCGCCTACGGCCGCCGCGCCGCCGACGTTCCGGCATTCGCGCGGCAGGCGCTGCACGCGGCGCGGCTGGCGTTGATTCATCCCGCAAGCGGCAAGCCGATGAGCTGGCAGTCACCATTGCCGGCGGACATGCGCGAACTGCTCGCGGCGCTCGAATTGCCGTTGCCGGAGGATTGAGCACATGGTTGTCCCGTCCGACTGGATCATCCCGGACTGGCCGGCGCCAGCCGGCGTCAGGGCGCTGATCACGACCCGCAGCGGTGGCGTCAGCAGCGGACCGTACGCCAGTTGCAACCTCGGCCTGCGTACCAGCGATGCGCCGCAGGCGGTGGCCGAGAACCGCCGCCGCCTGCGGGCATTGCTGCCGCAGGAGCCGAAATGGCTGACGCAGGTTCACGGAACCTGCGTCGTGAATGCCGACGGACTGACCGGCATGCCGCAGGCCGATGCCAGTTTCGCGTACCAGCCCGGCACCGTGTGCGCGGTACTGACCGCCGACTGCATGCCGCTATTGCTGTGCGATCGTGGCGGCAACGCCGTCGCGATCGCACACGCCGGCTGGCGCGGACTGTGCGGCGGGGTGATCGAGGAAACGATCTCGAGAATGGGCATCGCCGCCGACCATCTGCTTGCGTACATGGGGCCGGCTATCGGGCCCGCGGCCTTCGAAGTCGGCGATGACGTGCGCGATGCGTTCGTCGCCCGCGATGCGGCCGCGGCTGCGGCTTTCGCGCTCCATCGGCCCGGCAAATGGCTGGCCGACCTTTATCGGCTCGCGCGACAGCGGCTGCATCGCAGCGGCGTCACCGAAATCCACGGCGGCGGCTTCTGCACCTATTCCGACACCACGCGGTTCTTTTCGTATCGCCGCGAACGCGACAGCGGCCGCATGGCATCCGTGATCTGGCGCGAAGCATGAATCCCGCCGATACGGCCACAGACGATGCCGGCCGGCAATACCAGGAGCTGTTCGAGGAATTCACACGCCGGCTTGGCCGGACGGCCGCCACCGGCGACACCGATTTTTTCCGCGGCATGATCGATGCGCTGGTTGCGGACCCCGGCCGCTGGGCCGCCATCCAGCAGCGCCACTACACCGCGCATCTGGAACTGTGGCGCTCTTTTTTCGTTGCGGACGGCAACCCGGCCGGCGATTCGACGACCGCCGATCGCCGCTTCGGCGCCCCGGACTGGCGCACCACGCCCTACTTCGATTACCTGCACCAGGCTTATCTGCTAAACACCCGCTGGCTTTCCGAACGGGTCGAACAGGCCGTGCTGGCACCGCGCGACAAGACCCGGCTGCGCTTCCTCACCGGCCGCTTTGCCGACGCGATGTCACCGGCGAATTTTCCGTTCACCAATCCGGAAGCGTTGCGTCTCGCATTCGAAACCGGCGGCGCCAGCATCGCGCAGGGGTTGCGCAACTTTGCCGCGGATCTGGCGCAAGGCCGCATCTCGACCAACGACGAAGCAGCCTTCGCCATCGGACATAACCTCGCCGTCACGCCGGGCGCGGTGATATTCGAGAACGAGCTGATGCAGCTGATCCAGTACCGGCCGCTGACCGACACGGTGTTCGAACGTCCGCTGCTGATCGTCCCGCCGTGCATCAACAAGTTCTACATTCTCGATCTGCGGCCGGACAATTCCTTCGTGCGCCACGCGCTCGCGCACGGCCACACGGTATTCATGATCTCATGGCGCAATATCCCGCCGGCGCTCGGACACCTGACGTGGGACGATTACATCGAGCACGGCGTCTTGCGCGCAATCGACGCTGCATGCGACATCTGCGGCGTGACACGGATCAACACGCTCGGCTTCTGCATCGGCGGCACGCTGCTCGCGACCGCGCTGGCAGTCAGCCACGAACGCCGCCCGCAGGCAAGCCTGACGCTGCTCGCGACGATGACGGACTTTCGCGATGGCGGCGAGCTGGGCGCATTCGTGGACGAAGCCTGGGTCGCGCAATGCGAGCAGCAGTTCCGCGACGGCGGCATCTTTCACGGGGAACAGCTGGCGCTGGCATTCGCCAGCCTGCGCGCCAACGATCTCGTGTGGCGCTATGTCGTGAACAATTATCTGAAGGGCCTGAAGCCGGCGGCGTTCGATCTGCTCTACTGGAACAGTGACAGCGCCGATCTGCCGGGGCCGATGTTCGCCTATTACCTGCGCAACATGTATCTTGAAAACAATCTGCGTGTCCCGGGCAAACTGAC
>JBDZVW010000211.1:0-5240 GCA_040255885.1 Betaproteobacteria bacterium | reverse complement strand
AACGCAGAGAAAAGCATTAACCGCAAAGGCGCAAAGAAAAGCCGCAAAGAACTTCAGAATTTCTGATTTTGCTTTTGTTTTCCTTTGCGTTCCTCTGCGCCTTTGCGCCTCTGCGGTAAAAGGTTTTTTGTTTTTCCTTGGTGTTCGGCGTCTTGGCGGTTCAAATCAGCCTGACGCCTATCTGATTTTCATCCCCGGCGTTGCGCCGGAGTCGGGCGCCAGCAGGTAAATGCCCGGCGCATCGCCGGAGGCGGCGAGCACCATTCCTTCCGAGACGCCGAATTTCATCTTGCGCGGCGCGAGGTTCGCGACCATCACGGTGAGCCGGCCTTTCAGCGCTTCGGGATCATAGACCGCCTTGATGCCGGCGAACACGGTGCGGGTTTCGGTGCCGATGTCGAGCGTGAGTTTCAGCAGCTTGTCGGCGCCGTCGACGTGTTCGGCATTGATGATCTTCGCGACGCGCAGGTCGATTTTGGCGAAATCGTCGATGGAGATGGTGTCGGTCAATTTATTTCCTTTGTCAGCGGATGTTCGGGCGCCGGAAATCCCCCCTCCGCCCCCCTTTTTCAAAGGGGGGGACTGCATTGCTGCAGAGGTCTGGTTCGGCGCCGTTTTTTTGCTGCGCTCTTTTTTCGCAACGTCTTCCGAATTTTCCTTCGAAGAAGCTCCTCCTGCCCCCCCCTTTGCAAAAGGGGGGCTGGGGGGGATTTGCAGACTTTCCCTGTTCGCTTCGACCAGCGTCGTGATCTGCTTCCGATCGACGCGGATCGTCAGGTGTTGGTAGGGATTGATTGAGTGTCCCTCGGGCAGATGCTTCCATGCGTGATCCCAGCGCAGTTCCGGAATCGCGAGCAGCTTCTCGGCTTCCGCAGCGAGCTTCGGCAGCACCGGCTTCAGATAAAGCGTGAGGTCACGGAACAATGCCAACGCTGTCGAGCACACCGTCTGCAGTTCCACGGCGCAATTCGGCGCCTTCGCCAGTTCCCACGGCTTCCGAGCATCGACGTACTGGTTGGCGAGGTCGGCGAGCTGCATGATTTTTCGAATTGCCTTGCCGTATTCCCGTTTGTCGTAAAAGTCGGCTATTTCTATTGAGGCGGATGCAAAACCGTATTCGATTTCGGTCGTGATGTCGGGTGTGGTCAGTCTGCCATCGAAGCGTTTGGTGATGAATCCTGCGCAACGGCTCGCAATATTTACGTATTTGCCAACCAGATCACTGTTCACCCGCGCGACGAAGTCATCGAGGTTGAGATCGATGTCCTCCATCGTGCCGTTCAGCTTGCCCGCGTAGTAATAGCGCAGCCATTCCGGATTGAGGCCCTGCTTCAGGTAGCTTTCAGCGGTAATGAAGGTGCCGCGCGACTTCGACATCTTTTCGCCGTTCACCGTGAGGAAGCCGTGCGCGAAGATTTTGGTCGGCGTGCGGAAGCCGGCGTGCTCCAGCATCGCCGGCCAGAACAGCGCGTGGAAGTAGAGGATGTCCTTGCCGATGAAATGATAGAGCTCGGCGTCCGCATCGGTGGCGTTGCGCAGCCAGTATGAATCGAACAGCGCGCGGGCCTGCGGTCGGTCGTCGTTGGTGAGGCGGAAACACAGGTTCTTGTGGCTTGCCATGTAGCCCACCGGCGCGTCGAGCCAGACGTAGAAATATTTCCCCGGCGCGCCCGGAATTTCAAAACCGAAGTACGGCGCGTCGCGCGAGATGTCCCAGTCCTGCAGGCCGGCGGCGAACCACTCCTTCAGCTTGTTGGCGGCTTCCGGCTGCAGCCGCTCGCCGTGCTGCGTCCATTTTTCGAGAAAGCTTTTGCAGCGTTCATCGGACAGGCGGAAGAAGAAATGCTCCGACGCGCGGCGTTCCGGCGTCGCGCCCGACACCACCGAGTACGGATTGATCAGATCGGTCGGCGCGTAGGTCGAGCCGCATACCTCGCAGGAATCGCCGTACTGGTCCTTCGCGCCGCACTTCGGGCATTCGCCCTTGATGTAGCGGTCGGGCAGGAACATTTCCTTCGCCGGATCGTAGAACTGCTCGACCGAGCGCCGCGCAATCAGTCCCGCCTGATCGAGCGCGGCGAAGATTTCCTCGCAGAACGCGCGATTTTCGGTCGAGTTGGTGGTGTAATAATTGTCGAAGCCGATGTGGAAGCCGGCGAAGTCGCGCGTATGCTCCTGCCACACGCGCGCGATCAGCGCTTCCGGCGTGATGCCTTCCTTTTCGGCGCGCAGCATGATCGGTGTGCCGTGCGTATCGTCGGCGCAAACGTAGCGGATGTCATGCCCGCGCATCCGCTGGAAACGCACCCAGATATCGGTCTGGATGTACTCGACCAGATGCCCGAGATGGATCGCGCCGTTGGCGTAGGGCAGCGCGGAGGTGACGAGGATGCGGCGCGTCATGAACAATTCACCGTGAAATTTTGAAGTTTATCAAATAGTCGGCACAGCGGGCGGCGCGGCATAGGCCGGGCCGTGCGATTCGTCTAGAATAGACGGTCAATACAGAGCAGAGGTATCGCAGTGGCCATCTCCGAACTCCAGGTGCAGACCGCACTCAAGGAAATTACCGATCCCAACACCGGGAAGGATTTCATCAGCAGCAAGTCGGCCCGCAACATCCGCATCGACGGTGCCGACGTCGCCGTCGACATCCTGCTCGGCTACCCGGCGAAAAGCGTGATCGAAGACATCCGCAAGCTGGTGACGGCGAAGCTGAAGACGCTGCCCGGTGTCGGTAACGTCGCAGCCAACGTATCGATGAAAATCAGCGCGCATGCGGTGCAGGGCGGCGTCAAGCTCATTCCGAACGTGAAGAACATCATTGCGGTGGCGTCCGGCAAGGGTGGCGTCGGAAAGAGCACCACCGCGGTCAACCTGGCGCTGGCGCTGGCGGCGGAGGGGGCGAGCGTCGGCGTGCTCGACGCCGACATCTACGGTCCGTCGCAGCCGACGATGCTGGGCATCAGTGGCCGTCCCGAGTCGAGCGACGGCAAGAGCATCGAGCCGATGGAGCGCCATGGCGTGCAGGCGATGTCGATCGGCTTCCTGGTCGACACCGAAACGCCGATGGTGTGGCGCGGGCCGATGGTGACGCAGGCGCTGGAACAACTGCTGAGGGAAACCCGCTGGCGCGACGTCGATTATCTGGTGGTCGATCTGCCGCCGGGCACCGGAGACATCCAGTTGACGCTGGCGCAGCGGGTGCCGGTGACCGGTGCGGTCATCGTCACCACGCCGCAGGACATCGCGCTGGTCGATGCGCGCAAGGGGCTCAAGATGTTCGAGAAAGTGGGCATCCCGATCCTCGGTATCGTCGAGAACATGAGTATCCACATCTGCTCGCAATGCGGCCACGAGGAACGCATCTTCGGCGAAGGCGGCGGCGAGCGCATGGGCAAGGATTACGACGTCGATTTCCTGGGCGCGCTGCCGCTCGACATCAACATCCGCGAACAGGCCGATTCCGGCAGGCCGACCGTGGTCGCCGATCCGGACGGGCGCGTGGCGCAGATCTACAAGGAGATCGCGCGCAAGGTGGCGATCAAGGTCGCCGACAAGGCGCAGGACCTGTCGTCGGTGCTGCCGAAGATCGTCATCGAGAATACGTGATTGCGCACCTTGGCTGCCGGACGCCGGCGGCACCCGGTGGCGCACGGGATCCTGTCGATGAATGCCGATGACGGCGCAGATGCCGGCGGTGAGCGCCGCCGGCAGGTGGTGGTGAGGCGCGCAGTGCCCCGGGATGCGGCGGCAATCGCGCGCGTTTACGTCGAAAGCTGGCGCACCACCTACGCCGGGATCATTCCGGCCGCGTACCTCGACCGGCTGTCGCGCGAGCGGCAGACGCGGGGCTGGCGGCGCCAGATCGGTGTTCCGGGCAACGTGACGCTGGTGGCCGAAGTGCCGGAAGCGGGCGTGATCGGATTCGCGAACGGCGGTCCGGAGCGCAGCGGCAACCGCAACTGGTTCGCCGAGCTCTACGTGCTGTATCTGCTCGATGCGCACCAGCGCCACGGCGTCGGACGGCAGCTGGTGACCGCTTTCGCCGCGCAGTTGGCCGACATCGGCCTGTTGCGGATGCTGGTGTGGGTGCTGGCCGAAAATCCGGCGCGCGGCTTCTACCAGTCACTGGGCGGCCAGCTGATCGGCGAGCGCTTTACCGAGGTCGGCGGCGCAAAATTGACTGAAGTGGCGTACGGCTGGCGCGACGTGCGGCTGCTCGTTCCGGCGCCGCAGGCAATCTGAGGGGAGTCCGCGTGTCCATCAAATCCGACCGCTGGATCCGGCGCATGGCGCAGGAACAGCGCATGATCGAGCCGTTCGAGCCGAATCAGGTGAAGTGCGTCGACGGCCGCAGCATCGTTTCGTACGGCACCTCGAGCTACGGCTACGACATCCGCTGCTCGAACGAATTCAAGGTCTTCACCAACATCAACAGCACGATCGTCGATCCCAAGCATTTCGACGAGGGCTCGTTCGTCGATTTCCACGGCGACGTTTGCATCATTCCGCCGAACTCGTTCGCGCTGGCGCGCACCGTCGAGTACTTCCGCATCCCGCGCAACGTGCTGACCATCTGCCTCGGCAAATCCACCTATGCCCGCTGCGGCATCATCGTCAACGTCACGCCGCTCGAGCCGGAGTGGGAAGGGCACGTGACGCTGGAGTTCTCCAACACGACGCCGCTGCCGGCGCGTATCTACGCCAACGAAGGCGTGGCCCAGGTGATCTTCATCGAATCCGCGCCGGACGATGTGTGCGAGACCTCGTACAAGGATCGCCAGGGCAAGTACCAGGGTCAGTCCGGCGTCACGCTGCCCAAAATCTGACACAGGTGCCGCCGGCGGCACGCTTCAGGTCGTGCTGGGTGCGGCGCACGACCGTTCGTCCAGCGGCGGCCTGCCCGCCGAACCGGCCGGCATCCGTGCTGTCTCTCATCGGCAACAGCCCGAAATTTTTTTTGACCTGTGTGCCATTTTCCGCTTGATTCGGCGGCAAACGGCCCTATAATTCGCTCACTTTTTTATGGTTGCCGGTGCGCCGTCCGCGGCGGCCGAACGAGGAGGTCATCATGAGAATTATGAGGAACCGTTACAGCGTCGTTGCCGAAATCGTGATCGATGTTCCTGAAACCTAGGTTCACCTGAGCCAGAGGAGATTTCCATGTCCATGCGCGCTGCCGCGGTCAAAAAAAACGCCGCGCAGGAAACCGAACAGCTTCACCGCTTCGATACCCA
>JBDZVW010000210.1:0-5272 GCA_040255885.1 Betaproteobacteria bacterium | reverse complement strand
TGGCGGCCGGGAAATAGGTGGTGGTGATGCCGGCGGCAATGCCGATGATCAGTCCCCCCAGCACGCTGCCCAGCAGGCTGCCGACGCCGCCGACGATGATCGCGACGAAGCTCGGCATGATCAGGCTGTTGCCCATCGGCGGCGTGAGTCCGAGAATGCCCGCGGCCAGCACGCCGGCGAGCCCCGCCAGCAGGCAGCCCAGTCCGAAATTGAGCAGGCGCAGCCGGTAGATGTTGACGCCCAGCGCGGCGACGGTTTCAAGGTCGCGCGTGCCGGCGCGGATACGGATGCCGAGCCGCGTATAGCGCAACATCAGGTAGAGCGCGAAGGCGGCGAAGATCGTGATCACGACGACGAACACGCGATAGCCTGTGATGAAGAAGAACACCGAGCTCAGCGGTGAATTGAGCGCCTGCGGAATTGCGAACGGCAATCCCTGCGCACCCCAGAAGGTGCGCGTCAAATCTTCGATGATCAGTGCCAGCCCGAACGTCAGCAGCAGCGTATAGAGTGGATCGGCGCGCTTGTATAGCGGCCGCACCAGCACGCGCTCGACGACCAGTCCGACCACCAGCGCGCAGATCGGTCCGGCGATCAGTGCGCCCCAGAATCCCAGGTACGGGCTCAGCGTATAGGCGAGATAGGCACCGATCACCAGGAAGCCGCCGTGCGCCATGTTGATCACCGAATTGAGACTGAGGATGAGCGCCAGTCCGAGCGCCATCAATGCGTAGAACACGCCCTGGATCAATCCATTGAACGCGTTGAACACCAGCAGCGTCATGAGATGTTCCCCTGTTTATGTCGGGTTGCCGTGCACGCGTGCTTGCGCACCGCGTACAAAATGCTGCTGCGGGAGGCCTGCGATGCAGCGGCGCGCTACGGCTGTCAGCAGGGTGTGCTGCACAGTCTGCGATCGCCGGTACAGGAAGCCCGTCCGCAGCAGCGTCAGACGCTCAGGCCGGATAGTCCAGCTTGCACCCGGTCTCGGAGGTCGGCAGCGCGATCTTGTCGCCGGCCAGAATGCCGCCGAGCTTGAACACGTCCGGATACTTGCCGTCCGGCCTGAGTTCGGCCGGGAATTCGCCCGACATCAATTGGTGGTCTTCCTTGCGGAAATAGACGTGGTGCGGCTGCAGCTTGACTTCCGGCGGCAGGTCCATGCCTTCCAGCGCGTGTGCATGCTTCACCGGATCGATGCTCTTTGCCTTGTTGGCACCGAGCGCCAGCGCATGCAGACCGGCGTAGCCGAACCAGGTACGGGCGCTGGGATAGGTGTTGTCGTGGTAAGTCTTGCGGTATTCCGCCACCCATTCCTTCACATGCGGGGTCTTCGGCTGATCCCAGTACCATTCCAGTTCCCACCAGCCGAGCCGCGCTTCCTTCGGCAGCGCCGCCGCCACTTCCAGCTCGGACAGGCCGCCGCCGATCGCATATTTCTTGTCGAGTCCGAACTGCACTGCCTGTTTCATGCAGTTGACCAGGTCCTGCCCGTCCACCAGCAGGCACAGCACGTCCGGATTGGTTGATTGAGCCTTGATCAGGTATGACGAAAAATCCGTGGTGCCGAGCGGTGACAGCGAGTTGCCGAGCACCTTGCCGCCGAGCCCGGCCAGAATCTTCGCGTAGGCTGCCTGGAAGGTATGGCCGAACGCATAGTCCGGCGTGATGAAATACCACTTGCCGCCGTACTTCTTGAACAGGAAGTTGCACAGTCCGGCCGCCAGCATGTAGGTCGTGGTGCAGATGCGGAAAGTGGTCCAGTGACACTGCGAGCCGGTCACCGGATCGGTGTGGCCGCCGGTCACCATGTAGACCACGCCTTTCTGGTGCGCGACCTGGTTCACCGACAGTGCGGTTGCCGACGACACGGCGCCCATGATCATCGCGCAGCCGTCCTTCTCGATCAGCTTGTGCGCTTTTTGCGCGGCAAGGCCGGCATTCGCGTTGTCATCCTCGACGATCAGCTGGACTTCGCGTCCGAGAATGCCGCCTTTCTTGTTGACTTCGGTCACCGCCATCTTGGCGCCCTTCACCTCGCTGTCGCCCTCGGCGGCATAGGTTCCGGTCAACGGATCGTGCATGCCGATCTTGATCGGCTTTTCGCCTCTGCCGTAGGCCAGAATAGGGGGAGCGGCCAGCGTCGATGCACCCAGTACCAACCCCGCCTTCAATACATCACGACGAGATACTTTCTTACCCATCTTCCTACCTCCTTTGTTGATTGACGTCAGGGCCGTGCTGCTATCGGAACGACTGCGGCAGACGCCGGCGCCGCGCCGTATTCTGAATCAGGGAGCGGGACGTGCCGAAGTGCGTCCCATGAGCCCGCGGCTGCGGAAAGCCGCGGTGGCGTGCGAACGGAAGAACAACCGGAAAAGTGATGCGGCGATCGGCGAAGCGCCGCGGCGGACAGGGGAAATCGTGTCGGCCGGATCGTCATCACCGAATCCGGGCGGACCCTGCGCAACCGCGCGCGGCGGTCGCGGTTGCGGCACCGTATGCAACACGGTTTTCGTGTGCAACGCTGTTCACAGAACACCCCTCGCTGTTTGCCTGTGATGATTCGCGCCAATCGCTTGGCGGAGGATCAATGTTCGACTTCTTGCACCGCTTTCGTTGTCGAGTGCCGGCCTTATCGCTGGCCGGTCATGACACATCCACTCTTCGCACTGTAGTATAAAATTCCGTCATTCGCAACGGAGCGGCGGCAATTACTTCGACTGCGTTGGCGGCGGTGAGTTTCTTGTGCCGCCGGCCTCACTTGTATCGTTCCGCCAGGCAGGTTTTCATGCGATACGGGAGGCGGGTGCGCATTGCCGTGGCGCGCATCATCACTTTATCGTCATCGCGGGTGACGTCCCGTTGTTATAGACCCATTTGAGCAGCCTGTTCTGCAGCGCGCGGGCGGCGGCGGTGCGATTGTCGTTGATCAGGCATACGACCACCACGCGGCGCCCGTTGCGGTCCAGCACATAGCCCGCGATGGCGCGCGATTCGGCCAGCGAGCCGGTCTTGATGTGCGCGTGGCCGGCAATCGTGGTGTGGCGCAGGCGGTGGCGCATCGTGCCATCTTCGGCGACGATCGGCAGCGATGCGGCGAGTTCCGGCATCACCGGGCTGTGCCACGCGTTGATCAGCAGCTGTCCCAGCGTGCCGGCGCTGACGCGCTCGACGCGCGACAGTCCCGAACCGTTCTGAAGTACCAGTCCCGGGGCCGGAATGCCGCTTTGCGCCAGCCACAGTTTGATGGCGCGCGCGGCGTTTTCCACTGTTCCCGGCGGCCCGCCGTTTTCCGCACCGATGGTCAGAAACAGCGTGCGTGCCATCACGTTGTTGCTGAACTTGTTCATGTCGTGGATGACCTGGGTCAGCGTCGGTGACTGGATTTCGAGCAGCAGCGTCGCACTCGGCGGCACGGCGGCTTCGCGCACGCTTCCCGACAGGGTGCCTCCCAGTTCGCGCCACAGCTCGGAAAACAATCCGAATATGTATTGCGGCTTGCTCAGCACCGCGACGTGGCGCTGCTTCTCACCGCAGCTTGCCGCGAACCGGCCGCCATATGCGATCGTCGCGGCGTTGCCGCTATCGTCGACGGCGGCACGCAGCCTGTCTTCCCAGTCGCCGCATGCACCATCGGTCAGCCGCAGATGGTTGACCACTTTCACCTGCGGTAATGGCGGTTCGACCGTTACCGTCACCGAACCGTTATGCGGCTGCGGGACGAAATCGATGCGCACCGCGTTGTAATTCACCAACAGTGCGGACGGCAGCGTGTTGTACGGACGCGACGGTTCACCGTCGAAGCTGCCGGGATCGCCCGGCGGCACGATGAAATAAGTCGTGTCCAGCACCAGGTCGCCGTGGATCGTCCTCAGCCCGCGCGCGCGCAGTTCGCGCAGCAGCAGCCAGAAATCGCCCAGCGTCAGCTCGGGATCGCCATAGCCCTTGATGTAGAGATCCCCGTTCAGCACGCCGTTGCGGATCGGTCCTGTTGCATAAACGTCGGTGTTCCAGGTGTAGGCCGGACCCAGCAGCGACAGCGCGGCGTAAGTGGTGACGAGCTTCATCGTCGACGCCGGATCGAACGGATGCGTTGCATTGAACGCGATACCCGGACGGGAAGCCTCAACCGGCTGTACGAAGATGCCGATGTGCGTCGGCGGAATGCCGGAGCGCTCGACGATGCGTGCCAGTTCGGGCGGCAGCGTAGCGGTGCCGGTTTGCGCCGATGCCGCGAGCGGTGAAAGCAGCAGAGCCAGACACGCAAGCCGTATCGCACCGGCGCGAACGAGGCGCTCAATCGTCGGACGTTTGATCATCGCGGCCATTATAGGGCCGCGGCCTCACAGCGTGTCGATGATTTCGTGCGTGCGCTCGACGAGCAGTGCGATTTCGTTTTCGTTGATGATGTACGGCGGCATGAAATAAACGGTGTTGCCGACCGGGCGCAGCAGCAGTTCGCGCGCCAGCGCGTCGCGATAGAAACGTTGCGCGAATTGCGGATCGTCACTGTCGACTTCGAACGCCCAGATCATGCCGGTATTGCGGAAATTCCGGATGCGCGGATGCGCTGCCAGGCATTCGGCAGCCTGATTGACGTGGCGGGCGGTGGTACGGTTGCGCGCGATCACATCGTCTGTCTCGAAAATGTCGAGCGTGGCGAGCGCCGCCCGGCAGGCGAGCGCGTTGCCGGTGTAGGAGTGGGAATGAAGAAAGCCGCGGCTGACGCGATCGTCGTAAAACGCGCCATACACACGGTCGGTGGTCAGTACCGCCGACAGCGGCAGATAGCCGCCGGTGATACCCTTCGACAGACACACAAAGTCGGGCGCGATGCTGGCCTGCTGATGCGCGAAGAAGGTGCCGGTGCGCCCGAAGCCGGTCATGATCTCGTCGGCGATCAGATGCACGCCGTAACGCTCGCACAGCGCGCTTGCGCGCCGCAGGTACTCGGCGTCGTACATCGCCATGCCGGTCGCGCCCTGCACCAGCGGCTCGACGATCAGCGCCGCCGTTTCGGCGTGATGCTGCGCGAGGTAGGCTTCCAGTGCAGCGGCGCAGCGTAGCGCGAAGTCTCGCGCCGATTCCCCGGCTGCAGCCAGCCGCCAGTCCGGGCTCGGCACCTGCTCGCTGCCGCGCAACAGCGGCGCGTAAGTGTCCTTGAACAACGCGACGTCGGTCACCGACAGCGCGCCGACGGTTTCACCGTGATAGCCGTTGGCGAGGCTGACGAAACGCGTCTTGGCCGGCCGGCCGCTGTTGCGCCAGT